>NZ_JBQLZR010000232.1:0-4336 GCF_052168375.1 Glycocaulis sp. | reverse complement strand
GATGGCCGCCGAGAGCCAGACCGAGGGCAGGGTGATCCAGGCGGCGAACGTCCAGGCGGCAGCGGCCTCGCCGAACAGGCGCCGGGCGCTCAAGGCCAGAAGGGCCGCCGTCGCGGTGTGCAGGATCGGAGCGGCGAGACGGATCGCCCAGTCCGAATCGCCAAAGAGCGCCGTCGTGCCAGCGATGATCCAGGCAATGAGCGGTGGCTTGGAGAAATAGCCCCAGTCCAGATCGCGCGACCACACCCAGTACTGGGTTTCGTCGGCGTAGAGGCTGGACGGGTTGAGCACCAGGCCGGCAATGCGCCCTGCCAGCAAAGCGAGGCCGAGCAGCGCCGCAGCCCAGTAGAGACGGCGGGAATCATCCATTGAAAAAAGAGTGGAGCGGGCGTTCATGGAGTACGCGGCCGGGCCTTCGCTTGCGGTTCAATCTTCCTCTTCATAAAGGGCGCGCAGGCAGAGTGCACGCCTGATGCTGCGCTGGCAGGCGGAGTGGTGATGCGGGCCGTTGCGCAGAAGACACGGTTGCCCGGGTCTCGCTGTCACATTGAGGGGTTTGTCACGGTTTCCGGTGCGGTGGCTGCCCGCGCGTTTTTGAACAAAATTCTATCTACCCTATTGATAGAAGTAAACTTATTGCCCTGCCGGGTAGTGCGGAGGATCATAACGGGGTGTTAATAAACCCCGTCATTGAAATAAAACCTTCACACTTGTGTCACCTAACCGACTCCCACCGTCCGTAAGCGGTCCCCCGAACGCCCGTAGTCCGGCGGGCTTCGCTTCAATTTGGTCGATCCAGGGGGACTATCCCATGACTTTCCTCAAGAAGTTTGCCTATGGCGCTTCTGTGGCCGCGCTCGCCGCGATGGCCCCGGTTGCAGCCGTGCATGCCCAGCAAACCACCTCGCAAGTGCGCGGTGCCGTCACCGATCAGAATGGCGCTCCGGTTGCCAACGCTGCCGTGACCATCATTCACGTTCCGACCTCGACGGTGTCGGTTGCCACCACCAGCGCCAACGGCAACTTCGCCGCGTCCGGCCTGCGCGTGGGCGGCCCCTACCGCATCACGGTCGACGCCCAGGGTTACGAAGGTGACCTCGTCGACAACCTGAACCTGGCTCCGGGTGTGAACCCGCCGGTTCGCGCCACGCTGCGCCTGGTTGAAAACGTCGAAACCATCGTGGTTTCCGGCGTCGCCACCCAGTCGATCAACCTGAACAACGGTGCCGGTTCGTCCTTCACCGCTGCCGACGTGCTCAATCAGCCGTCCTTCAACCGCGACCTCGTCAGCACGCTGCTGCGCGACCCGCTCGCCAACTCCTCTGGCGCCACGGGCAACCTGTCGGTCGCCGGTTCGAACCCGCGCTTCAACGTCTTCGTCATCGACGGCGTGCGCCAGTCGGACGATTTCGGCCTGTCCCAGTCGACCTACGCGACCTCGCGTTCGCCGATCTCGCTCGACGCTGTCGAAGCGGTGTCGGTGTCGGCCTCTGACTACTCGGTCTTCCAGTCGGGCTTCACCGGCGGCCTCGTGAACGTCGTGACCCGCGGTGGTACCAACGACTTCACCGGCACGCTCTCCTATTACCGTTCGGGCAATGACTATCAGTCGAACACCGCGTTCGACCGCTACATCGACACCCCGGACTTCGTTGAAGAAGAAGTCGGCTTCACGCTCGGCGGCCCGATCCTCGAAGACCGCCTGTTCTTCTTCGTGGGCTACGAGAAGTTTGAAACCGCCCGTCCGGTCGGCTTTGAATCTTCCGACGCGCAAAACGGCATCCAGCCGGGCTTCTACGAAGCGCTGCGTCAGGTCATCCAGACCGGTCTCGGCTACGATGTTGGCTCGCGTCCGACCGTTGCCTCGATCCCGGAAACGGCCGAGCGCTACTTCGCCCGTATCGACTGGAACATCACCGACGATCACCGCCTGCAACTGAGCTACCAGAACACCGAGGAAACCGGCACGTCGAACGTTGCCGCCGGCAACTTCGACACGGCCTGGTATGACACCCCGGTCTCGCTGGACGCCTATAACGCCCAGCTGAGCTCGAACTGGACCGCCAACTTCTCGACGCTGCTGCGCGTCGGCTACAAGGAGTTCGTGCGCGGCCAGGACTGCCGCGCGGGCACCGATGTCGGCCAGATCTTCGTTTCGCTGAACCAGAACACCGTTGCCGGCACGCCGCTCGACGGCCTGCTGACCTCGGGCTCTGCCAACCGCTCCTTCATCGGTGGTTGTGACCGTTCGCGTCACGCCAACGAGTTCGAAGACGAGCGTCTGGTGGTGTTCGGCCAGGGCGACTATGTCTGGGGCGACCACGTCATCAGCTTCGGCGGTGAGTACAACAACTACTCGCTCTACAACCTGTTCGTTCAGGACGCCTCGGGCAACTTCCAGTTCACCGGCCCGAACGCCGTTGCCAACATCCTGAGCGGCACCGCCTTCGTCGACTTCCGCGCGCCGCAAAGCCTGGTGCGTTCGGAAGGTGCAACGAACCTCGAATACACGGTTCTGACCGCCTTCCTGCAGGACCAGTGGCAGATCACGCCGGACCTGTCGGTCACCTACGGTCTGCGTTACGAGCGTTACACCGACGCTTCCAGCCTGATCCCGCGTGCAGACTTTGACGCCCTTTATGGCGCCAATGCCCGCCGCAGCCTGGACGGCCTGGACCTGATCCAGCCGCGCTTCGGCTTCCGTTGGGACGCGCTTGACCGCACCACCATCTCGGGCGGCTTCGGCCTGTTCGCCGGTGGTGACCCCAATGTGTGGTTCGCCAACACCTTCCTGCCGCAGAACTTCGTGGCCTCGGGCACGTTCACGGGTGTTGACCCGCGCACGATCCCGCAGCCGCTGCTGGACACCATTGCGGCTTCCAACCCGAACACGCTGGCTCCGATCGACACGATCTCGCCGGACTTCGAAATTCCGTCCACGTGGCGCGGCTCGCTCTCGCTGCAACAGGAATTCGACATGGTGTTTGGCGGCTTTGACCTCGGCCGTGGCTACCTGTTCGAAGCTCAGGTGCTCTACAGCCGCATCAACCAGGGCTATTCGTGGCGCAACCTGCCGCAACTCGCCCTCGGCCTGCCCGTCGGCACCGCGCCGGACGGCCGTCCGATCTACTCCGACCTGCAAGCTCTCAACCAGCAGGCTGGCGTGAACTTCCAGAACGCGGTCGAGCTGTACAACGTCGAAGACGGTGACTCGCTCGTCTACACCGTGTCGCTGGCCAACGAGTTCGAAAACGGCTTCGGCTTCTACCTCGCCTACGCCCACCAGGACGTCGAAGACATCGTCTCGGGCGCCTCGTCGGTGGCCATCTCGAACTACAACAACCAGCTCTCGGTTGACCGTAACAACCAGGTTGCCGGCCGTTCGGTCTATGAGACCGAGCACAAGTTCACGGTGGGCCTGTCGTTCGAGACCGAGATCATCGGCGACCTGCGTTCGCGTCTGGACGTGTTCGGCCTGATCTCGTCGGGCCGCGCTGCGACCCCGACCTTCACGACGATCAACAACAACCCGCTGTTTGGCCGTTCGGCCATCCAGGCGACCTCGGGCACGGACATCCTGTATGTCCCGACCGCCGGTGCTGATCCGCTCGTGTCGTACGCTCCGGGCTTCAACCAGGCCGCCTTCAACGCCTTCGTCGACAGCCACGGCCTCGCCCGCGGCCAGATCGCCGAGCGCGGCGCCCTGTCCAGCCCGTGGTTCAGCGAGTGGAACCTGCGCTTCCAGCAGGACCTGCCGTTTGCTTCCTTCGGCATCGAGCGCTTCCGGAACAACCGCGCCACCTTCGTGGTTGATATCCAGAACTTCCCGAACCTGCTGAATAACGAGTGGGGCCGTAACTACAGCTCCGCAGCGGGCAATTTCGGCAGCCTCGCGGTCGTCACTGCGGACCTGGTCCGCACCGGTGACCCGACCTTCCGTCCGCTGAACTCGCGTAACTCGACCTCGTCCAACCCGGCCAACTCTGCCGGCTACGACGCGAACTTCGATCCGGCGATCGTGTGTGCAACGGCTGGCGCCTGCCAATACCGTTTCAACACCTTCACCAACCGTTCGACGGGCAACGAAGACCTCGGTGCTTCGCTGTACCGCATCCGTCTGGGCCTGCGCTACGAGTTCTAGTAGCCACGCCTTTACGGGCTTGAGACTTAACGGGAAGGGCGGCTCATCCGAGCCGCCCTTTTCTTTTGCGACAAGCAGGATCCGGGCTGTGCCCTCGCCCTTCGAGACGCTCGCTTGCGCTCGCCCTCAGGATGAGGGCAGGGAGATGCCAATCGTCGGCGGCTTAACGCCATCGCTACCGGTTTGCGGGCATGG
>NZ_JBQLZR010000231.1:0-5449 GCF_052168375.1 Glycocaulis sp. | reverse complement strand
CACTGCGCTGAGAGACTTTGCCATGATATACCTCGCGGAGACGGGCAGCCGATCAAATGTTGGCCGCATTTGAGCAGACGTCTGACCATTTGGCAATGGTGATACCGCGTGCCACCGCTTTCCGGGCGCAGGACATCGACCACACCCCGGCCTCGCGGGCACATCATGGCAACGGTTCTGGCGACGCTCGGGCAATGGAATCGTCCAAGCTCTGCAAAGGCGGAAGCTGGGTTGTGGAGTTTCCTTCTCGCAGGCTCCGCGCGCTTGGCGAGACAGCCTTGGTCAAGGCGCTGACTTGCCTGTGCGGCATGTTCGGCTCGCCCTTGCACCCGGCTTCCAGCTATAATATACAGACGTCTGTTTAATTTTCCGCTTTGGTCACTTCAGGGGGCCGAAGCTTCTGCAAGCATCAAGGCATTACATCATGATCATTGACTGCCATGGCCATGTCAGCGCGCCGGCCGAGTTGTGGGCCTACAAGGCGTCTGTCCTGTCGCATCGCGGCTCTCACGGGCGAGGCGGCGTGCACGTCAGCGATGATGACATCCGCCGGGCCGTCAACAAGAAGGAAATGGCGCCGTGCGGGCATATGGACATGCTCGACCGCCATGGCACTGACTACCAGCTGATCTCCCCGCGCCCCTTCCAGATGATGCCGAGCTTCGAGCCGGGCAGGGTGGTCCACTGGTTTGTCGAGGAAACCAACACGATCATCTATCGCCAGACCCAGCTATTCCCCGATCGCTTCGGGGGCATTTGCGGGCTGCCGCAGGTCGCCGGCGAGCCGATCGAGAACACGTTTGCCGAGCTGGAGCGTTGCGTGAAGGAGTTGGGCTTCAAGGGCTGCCTGCTCAATCCCGATCCGTACGAAAACACCGGTACCGAGGCGCCCGGCCTTGGTGAGCGCTACTGGTATCCGCTCTACGAGAAACTCTGCGAGCTGGACATTCCAGCGCATATCCACCCGACCGGTTCGCGCTCGGACCGCACGCCCTACAGCCTGCACTTCATCAATGAGGAATCGATTGCGGTCTTCAACCTGGTCAATTCCACCGTGCTGGAGGACTTCCCCGATCTTAAGATCGTGGTGAGCCATGGCGGCGGCGCAATTCCCTATCAGCTTGGACGGTTCGAAGCCGGCTCCATCCGCCCCGGCATGAAGCGGACCTTCTCCGAGGGCCTGCGCAAGCTCTATTTCGACACGGTGCTCTACACCGAGAACGCACTGCGCCTGCTGATCGAGACGGTCGGCCCGGAGCGCTGCCTGTTCGGGTCGGAATGCCCCGGCGTCGGCTCGAAAGTCGTCGATGGTCATGAGCACACCATGGACCATATCGCGCCGGTTATCGCCGGCTTCGACTGGCTCAGCGACGCGCAGAAAAAGATGATTTTCGAGGACAATGCGCGGGCCGTCTTCCGGCTCGACGTCTGATCACGCAACCCTTTTGGGGAGGTCTGCCATGGCCGAGATAGTATTGGGGATGTGGACGACGCACGGGCCGACCCTGTCGACAACGCCGGAGCAATGGCTCCTGCGCCTGCCGGCCGATCATGCCCGCAAGGACCACCCTTTCCGGGGCGGCAAGTACGATTTCCCGACCCTCGTCGAGATGCGCAAAGGCGAGGGGCTTGCGGAAAAGTCGAGCCTTCAGGAGCGTACGCGCCGGGCGGAGGCTTGCCGGATCGCCGTGGAGCGCATGGCTGGCCTGTTCGAGGAAGCGCGCGCCGACGTGGCGGTCATCTTCGGTAATGACCAGAACGAGCTGTTTCTCGATGATCTCATTCCGGCGCTGACCGTCTTCGACGGTGACACCCTCTGGAACGAGCCGGCCTCCGATGACCAGGCGAAGAAGATGGCGCCGGGCATCCATGAGGCCGAATGGGGCCATAACCCGCCCAAGCGTACCGAATATCCCGGTCACCGCGAGCTGGCGCAGGCGATCATACGCGATGCGGTCGCTGGCGGGTTTGATCTCGCCCGGTCCAGCCGCCTGCCGGAAAATCCGGGTCACTGGAATAGCGGCATCGGCCATGCCTTCGGTTTCATCTACCGCCAGATCATGCGCGACAAGGTGATCCCCAACGTGCCGGTTTTTGCCAACACCTTCTTCCCGCCCAACCAGCCGACGGCCCGCCGCTGCTTCGAGTTTGGCCGGTCTGTGGCACGCACCATCAAGGCCTGGGACAGCGATGCCCGCGTGGCGGTATTCGGGTCTGGCGGCATGACCCATTTCGTCATCGATGAAGACTTCGACCGCATGTTCATGGACGCGATCCAGCGCCGGGACGCCGAGGCGCTCTGCTCCATCGAGGAGCGCCATTTCCAGTCGGGAACCTCCGAGCTGAAGAACTGGGTTGCTGCTGCCGGTGCGCTTTTCGAGACGCAGCTGAGCGGTGACATCATCGATTATCAGGCCTGCTATCGCTCCGAGGCCGGCACCGGCACGGCAAACGGCTTCATCTGCTGGAACCGGAAGCAGGAGGGGCAGGCATGAGCAATGCGATACAGGACCGTCTGGCGCGCCTTGATGCCTGCGCCGTATCCGATGCGCTCGACCAGCTTGGACTCGCCGCCTCGGTTACCGGGCTGCGCCCGCTCTCGGTCCGCCAGCGCGTGTTTGGCGAGGTAACGACCGTCAAGCTGGCTGCCGGCAAGCCGCCGGCTGGCGCGCCATCGCGTCATCTCTGCACGCAGGCCATCGATTCCAGCGGCGCGTTCAGTGTCATTGTAGTGGAGCAGCGCACCGGGATCGAATGCGCAGGCTGGGGCGGCATACTCTCCAATGCGGCGAGGGGCCGGGGCATTTCCGGCGTGATCGTCGAGGGGCTCGCCCGCGATGTCGATGAGGCGGCCGATATCGGCTTTGCCGTCTATGCGCGCGGCGGCACCGCACGCACAGCGCGTGGCCGCATCCATGAAGCCGCGACCGGAGTGCCTGTGCAGGTCGGTGACGTGACGGTCAGCCAGGGCGACTATGTCGTCGCGGACTCGTCCGGCGCCGCCTTCATCCCGAAGGCCGAGATCGAAAACGTCCTCGCGGCAGCAGAAAACATCGCCCTGAAGGAAGCCGCCATGACCAAGGCGGTCATGGCCGGACAGCCTGTCAGTGAAGTGATGGGCGGCAATTACGAACACCTGTTGGAGAGCAAGGCCTAGATGACCGACACGAATGTTGAACGCGCTGGCCGCATCGATACCGCGACGCTCTCTGATGCGCTCGACAAGCTGGGCATTGCCGGGCAATGCCTGGGCATCAAGCCGCTGGACCACAGCTTCCGGATGGCCGGGCGTGCTTTCACATTGTCTTACGCTCCGGTCGGCCATCCGGCTGGAACGGTGGGCGATTTCATAGACGATGTGCCGGAAGGCAATGTGGTCGTGATCGATAATGGCGGGCGTCAGGATGCGACCGTCTGGGGCGACATCCTCACCTTGTGCGCGCATCAGGGCAAGCTCGGCGGCACCGTCATCGACGGGGCCTGCCGCGACACGCATCTGGCGCTGGATCTGGGCTATCCGATGTATAGCCGCTCCTACTCGATGCGCACGGGCAAGGACCGGGTTCAGCTCGAAGCCACGCAAGTCATCGTCAATATTGGCGATGCGCGCGTCTGCCCCGGCGACATCATGCGCGGCGACTCCGATGGCGTGGTGGTGATACCGAAGGCCCGCGAGGAAGAAGTTCTCGCAACGGCCGAAGCCATCGAGGAGGCCGAGGCCCGAATCCGCGATGCCGTCAAATCCGGCAAGCGCCTCGATGAAGCCCGCCGCGAGCAGCAATACCACCTGCTGCAGCGGCGTGAAGGCCAGAAAGGCTAGGGGCCGTGTCGCACTGCATCGTCACGGCGGCAAGTCTTGCATCGCATGAGGCGGTGATCGGCCATCTGAGCGATGCGGGCTGCGAGATTTTGCGCCTGCCTGCGGATTTTCCCGGCTGGACACCGGAAATCCTGCGGGACTATGCGGCACGGGCTGACGCGTTTGTCGGCACGTTCCGGGGGCTCGGCCTGCCGAGAGAGGCACTTGCAGCCGCGTCGTCCGCCCGCGTCATTACCTCGCCCATCATTGGCGTTGAACATATAGACGTGAAGGCCGCGACCGAGCTTGGCATCGTCGTTGCGCACGGCGCGATGGCGGAAAACTTTGAAGGCATGGCCGAGGCGGGCGTCATGCTGGTGGCGGCCTTGCGCAAGAACCTCATGGCGAAGCAGGCAAGCGTCGGCGCTGGTCAGTGGAAGACCGCTGCGCCGGGAGGCCTGGTCTCCGGTTCCACAGTCGGCTTTCTGGGCCTTGGCCGCATTGGCCGGGCGATTGCACGCAGGCTGATCAGCTGGGACTGTGACCTCATCGCGCATGACCCGTATGTCGACGCGACGCTGGCGGCGCAGCACGGGGTCGATCTGGTCGGGTTCGATGCGCTTCTGGAACGCAGTGACGTCCTGCTGGTGCTGGTAACGCTCACACCCGAAACCCGGCACATCATTAACGCTGAGGCCCTTGCACGCATGAAGCCCGGCGCCTGCCTGATCAATATCGGGCGTGGCGGGTGCGTGGACGATGACGCCCTCCTGCAGGCTCTGGAGAGCGGGCATCTGGGCGCCGCGGCCATCGACGCCTGGGAGGCAGAGCCGCCAGCGCCGGATCACCCTCTGCGGCGTCATCCGCGCGTAATCGCCACCGCCCATGACGTGGGACATTCGGCAGAGCTTTACGCCCGCATACCGGAAGTGGCCGCCGAGAACACGCTGCGCGGCCTTCGTGGAGAATTGCCGCTGCATATTGCCAATCCCGGCGTGACGGCGCGCTGGCTCGCCCGCCAGGAAGTTCTGCCCGGATAGAGCGGGGACAGAAGCCCGCAAGCCGGCAAGTATACGGAGACGAAAAGCGACATGGCCGACACATCGTTTGAATATCCCGCACCGTCGCTTTTCATCGCCGGCAAGTGGCGCGGCGCCAGTGACGGCAACACCATTCCCGTCCTGAACCCGGCAACGGGCGAGACAATCGCCGATTTGCCCGTCGCGACGCAGGCCGATCTGGACGAGGCGCTTGCAGCCGCCCGTGCAGGGTTCGAGGTGTGGCGCAAGACGTCTGCCTATGACCGGGCCAAGGTGCTGCGTGCTGCTGCGGCGCTGATGCGGGAGCGTGCGCGCCATATCGGGGCCGTCACGACGACCGAGCAAGGCAAGCTCCTGAGCGAGTCGTCAGCCGAGGCAGCCGCTTGCGCCGATATTTTCGACTGGTATGCCGAAGAGGCGCGCCGCGCCTATGGCCGCATCGTCCCGTCCAAGCATCCCGGCGTGCGCCACATGGTGCTGAAGGAGCCGATCGGACCGGTTGCGGCCTTCTCGCCCTGGAACTTCCCGACCACAATTCCGTCGCGCAAGATGGCGGCGGCGCTGGCAGCCGGCTGCTCTGTGATCATCAAGCCGGCAGAAGAGGCACCGG
>NZ_JBQLZR010000230.1:0-17867 GCF_052168375.1 Glycocaulis sp. | reverse complement strand
CCGGCCATTGGCCGGGGCTTCTTGCTGTCTGGCAAGCGGCGGCTAGTGCGCGCGCGCTTCCCCGCCATCGCCGGCTGAAGGCAAGGCTGCAAGCGCAGCCTCATCGGCTTCGGTCCACTCAACCGGCTCCACCGGCTGGGCCAGCGCGATGGAAAGCACCTCGTCGACCGTCTCCACAGGAATGATGGAAAGGCCCTGCTTCACATTGTCGGGCACCTCGGAGAGGTCCTTCTCGTTCTCCTTCGGGATCAGCACGGTTTTCACCCCGCCGCGAAGCGCGGCGAGCAGCTTCTCCTTCAGCCCGCCGATCGGCAGCACGCGGCCACGCAAGGTCACCTCGCCCGTCATGGCGACATCCTTGCGGACCGGATTACCGGTCAGGGCAGAGACAATGGCCGTGACCATGGCGATACCGGCGGACGGACCGTCCTTCGGCGTGGCACCTTCCGGCACGTGAACGTGAATGTCGGTCCGGCGGAAAATGGTCGGCTTGATGCCAACGGACGGCGCGCGCGATTGCACGAACGAGTTTGCCGCCGAGATGGATTCCTTCATCACGTCACGCAGATTGCCCGTGACCTTCATCTGGCCGCGGCCCGGCATCGTGACCGCCTCGATGGTCAGGAGGTCGCCGCCCACTTCCGTCCAGGCAAGGCCAGTGACGAGGCCTACCCGGTCTGCGTCCTCGGTTTCGCCAAAGCGGAACTTGCGCACGCCCAGGAAATCCTCAAGCGTTTCTGGCGTGATGACAACCTTGTCGGTCTCGCCCTTTTCCAGCTTCACCACGCTCTTGCGGGCAAGGCGAGCCATCTCGCGCTCAAGATTACGCACGCCGGATTCGCGCGTGTAGTAGCGCACGACATCGCGAAGTGCATCGTCGGTCACCGTCCACTCGCCCTCCTTGAGCGCATGGTTCTTGAGCTGGCGCGGGATGAGGTGACGCCGGGCAATCTCCAGCTTCTCATCCTCGGTGTAGCCGGCAATACGGATGATCTCCATCCGGTCCAGAAGCGGCTGCGGCATGTTCAACGTGTTCGCCGTCGTGATGAACATCACGTCGGAGAGGTCGTAATCGACTTCGAGATAGTGATCGTTGAACGTCGCATTCTGCTCCGGGTCCAGCACCTCCAGAAGGGCCGATGCCGGATCACCGCGATAGTCCGCGCCCAGCTTGTCGATCTCGTCCAGAAGGAAGAGCGGATTGGAATGCTTGGCCTTTTTCATCGACTGGATGACCCGGCCAGGCATGGACCCGATATAGGTGCGTCGGTGGCCACGGATTTCGGCCTCGTCACGGACGCCGCCAAGCGAAACCCGCACGAAATCGCGTCCCGTTGCCTCGGCAATCGAGCGGCCGAGCGAGGTCTTGCCGACGCCGGGAGGGCCGACAAGGCACAGAATGGGCCCGCGAATTTTCTTCGTGCGCGACTGGACGGCCAGGTGCTCGACAATGCGCTCCTTGACCTTCTCGAGGCCATAATGGTCGTTGTCGAGCGTCACCTGAGCCTTTTCGAGATCGATCCGGGTGCGCTTGCGCTTGTTCCACGGAATTGACAGCAGCCAGTCGAGATAATTGCGCACGACGGTGGATTCCGCCGACATCGGGCTCATCTGGCGCAGCTTCTTGAACTCGGCATCGGCCTTGGCGCGCGCTTCCTTCGAGAGCTTGGTGTTGAGGATGCGCTCCTCGAGCTCGGCGAGCTCCTCACGCCCGTCATCACCTTCACCCAGCTCGCGCTGGATCGCCTTCATTTGCTCGTTAAGATAATATTCGCGCTGGGTTTTTTCCATCTGGCGCTTGACGCGGCTGCGGATTTTCTTCTCCACCTGCAGCACCGAAATCTCGCCTTCCATCAGGCCGAGCACGGTCTCCAGACGCGCCACGACATTGGCGTTTGCCAGCAATTCCTGCTTCTCGGTCAGCTTTACCGCCAGGTGCGCGGAGATGGTGTCGGCCATCTTGGCGGGATCGGAAATCTCGGCCACCACCGACAGCGCCTCGGGCGGCACCTTCTTGTTCAGCTTGGCGTATTCATCGAACTTCTCGGCAGCCGCGCGCATCAGCGCTTCGACCTCGGACTGCGGTCCGACCGCCTCGTCCACAAGCTCTGCTTCGGCTTCGAAATATGCCTGATTGTCCAGGAAGGCCTTGATGGTGACACGCTGCGAGCCCTCGACCAGCACCTTAACCGTGCCGTCAGGCAGTTTGAGCAATTGGAGCACCGAGGCGATCACGCCGGATTCGTAGATAGCCTCAGGCTTCGGATCATCGTCGCCCGCGCTCTTCTGGGTTGCCAGCAGGATCTGCTTGCCACCGCGCATCACCTCTTCCAGCGCGCGCACGGACTTTTCCCGCCCGACAAAGAGCGGCACGATCATGTGGGGAAACACCACTATGTCGCGCAGCGGCAGCAGCGGCAGGGTTCTGGTCTCTGTCATTCTTTTCTGTCTCCGTAGGCCGTGGCAGGCCAGATTGCCTGCACCACGTCCGGACCGCATTCCGGTCCGCCTTGTCGATATGGCGGCGAGCTTGGTTTACAGCCTCGCGCGCTTCGCCCTGCACAACAAGTGGAAGGTGAAGGGGGCCGGTTCAAGGCGCGATGCTGCTGGAGCTGTTACTACTGGCCACAAACGAAAAACGCCCCGGCGAATAGCCGGGGCGTCGATCTTTCCACCATTGTCAGTCCGAGCGCTTAAGCGCCCTGACGCGGCGCCTCTTCCAGCTTGGAGCGGGCCTTGGAGTAGATATAGAGCGGCTTGGCATCGCCATTGACCACTTCGGCATTGACCACGACCTCTTCCACGCCTTCCAGGCTCGGCAGGTCGAACATGGTGTCGAGCAGAATGCCCTCCATGATGGAGCGCAGGCCGCGCGCGCCGGTCTTGCGCAGGATTGCCTTCTGGGCGATGGCGACAAGGGCGTCCTCCGTGAAGGAGAGGCCCACGCCCTCCATCTCGAACAGGCGCTGATACTGCTTTACGAGCGCGTTCTTCGGCTCGGTGAGAATCTGCATCAGGGCAGCCTCATCGAGGTCTTCCAGCGTCGCGATGACGGGCAGACGGCCGACGAATTCCGGGATCAGGCCGAAGCGCTGCAGATCGTCAGGCTCCACCTCGCGCAGGACATCGCCCTGACGGCGCGCATCGGGATCACGCACATCGGCGCCAAAGCCGACCGCAGAGCCCTTGCCACGCAGCGAGATGATCTTCTCAAGGCCCGCGAACGCGCCGCCGACAATGAAGAGGATGTTGGTGGTGTCGACCTGCAGGAACTCCTGCTGGGGATGCTTGCGTCCGCCTTGTGGCGGCACCGAGGCGACAGTGCCTTCCATGATCTTCAGGAGTGCCTGCTGCACGCCCTCACCCGATACGTCGCGAGTGATGGAGGGGTTGTCCGACTTGCGGCTGATCTTGTCGATCTCGTCGATATAGACGATGCCGCGCTGGGCCCGCTCGACATTGTAGTCGGCGGCCTGGAGCAGCTTCAGAACGATGTTCTCTACGTCCTCGCCCACATAGCCGGCTTCGGTCAGCGTGGTCGCATCGGCCATGGTGAAGGGAACGTCGAGGATGCGAGCCAGCGTCTGGGCGAGCAGCGTCTTGCCGCAACCGGTCGGGCCGATCAGCAGGATGTTGGACTTGGCCAGTTCGACATCGGCGTTCTGTGAAGCGTGATTGAGGCGCTTGTAGTGGTTATGGACGGCAACCGACAGCACGCGTTTGGCGTGCGCCTGGCCGATCACATAATCTTCCAGCACCTGGTAGATTTCCTGCGGGCTGGGAACGCCTTCGCGCGACTTCACCAGCGAGGTCTTGTTCTCTTCGCGGATGATGTCCATGCAAAGCTCGACGCATTCATCGCAGATGAACACGGTCGGCCCGGCGATGAGCTTGCGCACCTCGTGCTGGCTCTTGCCGCAGAAGGAGCAATAAAGGGTGCTCTTCCCGTCGCCTGTGGTCGCCTTGGTCATGCTCGCTCCAATCGGCAGCGCCGGATCGTCGTCTATAAGGTTGGCCTTTTCGCCTGCCCCTCGCTGCCGGAATCAACCGGCAAGCTGCCCTGCAGGATCAGGGCCGGAGCTTGACGAAAGGTTTCCCTTCCCCGTCATTCGATCACCAGCGCGCCTATCAATCAAGCGCGAGGTGCTGCCCGCAGCGTAAGCTACGGTTTCAAAACAACAGGTGAACAGGGATGAAAATATGTCAGGAGGCGGATTCTGCGCGCCGCTCGTAGACCGTGTCGATAATCCCGAAATCGGCCGCTTCCTGCGCGCTCATGTAGGAATCGCGGTCCAGCGTCTTCTCGACAACGGCCGGATCCTGACCCGTGTGACGCTCGTAAATGTCGTAGAGACGGCGCTTCATCTTCACCAGGTCTTCGCCGTGGCGTTCGATATCCGCCGTGGTGCCGCGGAAACCGCCATAGGGCTGGTGCAGCATGATACGGGCATTCGGGGTCGCAAAGCGCATCCCCTTTTCACCGCCGGCCAGCAGCAGCGAGCCCATCGAGGCCGCCATGCCTATACAGGCCGTCGCCACAGGCGAGGAGATATATTGCATCGTGTCGTAGATCGCGAGACCGGCCGTCACCACGCCGCCTGGCGAGTTGATGTACATGGCGATCTCTTTTTTCGGGTTTTCCGATTCGAGGAAGAGAAGCTGGGCGACCATGAGGCTCGCCATGTGATCCTCGATCGGTCCGGTCACGAAGATGATCCGCTCCTTGAGAAGGCGCGAGTAGATGTCGAACGCGCGCTCGCCCCGGCTGGTCTGTTCCACGACCATGGGAACGAGGTTCATCATCACGTCCTGGGGATCTCTCATCACCGGCTCCGTTCGGAATGTGCATTGATCGCGGCGCAGCTGCCCGGACGGGCAAGGCCTTGAGGTGCAAGCTGGAAGGCTTCGCTCAATTTGGCAAGCGAACACCGGGCCCGCAAGCGGACCCGGTGCATATCACGCTATGAAAGGCAGTGAAGGCAAAGGCTGTCAGGGCACAAGCCCAGCCCCTCAGTCCTTCTTGGCTGCCGCTTTCTTGGCCGGAGCCTTTTTGGCGGCCGGCTTGGCATCAGCTTTCGCATCTGACTTTGCTGCTGCTTTCTTAGCAGCCGGCTTAGCGTCACCCTTGGCAGCTGCCTTCTTGGCCGGAGCCTTCTTGGCAGGCTTTTTGGCCGGCGCTTCGTCTTCCTCGGCGAAGAGCGTGTCGCGGTCGACCGTGACGTCCTTAACGTCGGCCAGTTCGATCACGTAATCGACGACTTTCTCTTCGTAGATCGGCGCGCGCAGGGCCTGAACGGCACCCGGATTGTTCTGGAAGTATTCGACAACCTGGCGTTCCTGGCCCGGATACTTCATCGCTTCCTGGTTGACCGCGCGCGCAAGCTCTTCCTGCGTCACATCGATCTTGGCGTTCCGGCCGATCTCGGCCAGCACCAGACCGAGGCGCACGCGGCGCTCGGCGATCGTGCGGTAATCGGCTTTCAGCTCGTCGTCGGACTTGTCCTTGTCCTCGTCTTCCAGCTCGCCAGCTTCCTTGGCGGCCATGACTTCGCGCCAGATGCTGTCAAACTCGGTTTCGACCATGCGGCCCGGCAACTCGACATCGCCGTGCATGTCATCAAGCTGGTCGAGGATCTGGCGCTTCACCTTCATGCGGGAGGCCTGATTGTGCTCCTGCTCGAAGCGCTTGGTCAGTGCTTCTTTAAGGGCGTCCAGATCCGACAGGCCGAGGCGCTCGGCCAGGCTGTCATCGATCTTGCTTTCCTGCGGCGCCTGGATCGACTTCACCTTGGCTTCGAAGACTGCGTCTTTGCCGGCCAGGTGTTCCGCGCCGTAATCGGCCGGGAAAGTTACCTTGATCTCGACCTCGTCACCGGCTTTCACGCCGATGAGCTGGTCTTCAAAACCCGGGATGAAGGCGCCATCGCCAAGAGCGACGCGCGAATCCGTGGCAGAGCCACCCGGGAAGACTTCGCCGTCGATCTTGCCGACGAAATCGATCACCACGACGTCGCCTTCGGCGGACTTGGCCGATTTCGGCTTGTCCTCGTAGGAGCGGCTGTCCTTGGCGAGGCGTTCAAGCGCCTCATTGACCTGCGCGTCGGCAACTTTCGCGACCGGGCGCTCCAGCTTCAGCTTTTTCGGGTCAGCAGCCTCGAACTCCGGCATCACCTCGACATTGATCTCGAAGGCGAAATCCTTGCCGTTCTTCAGCACGTCCTCGGCATCGGACTTCACTTCGATGCCGGGTTGGCTGGCCGGGCGCAGCTTGCGCTCATCCAGAGTGCTCTGGGTGGCTTCGGGCACGATCTCCTGAAGGATATCGCTCATGATCGAGGCGCCGAACATCTTGCGGATGTGGGCAGCGGGCACCTTGCCCGGGCGGAAGCCCTTCAGGCGCACTTGCGGGCGGATTTCCTCGATCTTGGCAGAGAGGCGCGATTGCAGGTCGGACGCGGGCACGACCACTTCAAACGTGCGCGAGAGTCCTTCGGAAGATTTTTCAACAACGTTCATCGTGGCGAGGCCTTGTCATGGATACGTCGGCACCCTTGGTACGCACGCACCGGACAAAACTGTCCATTGCACGCCTGGGGCTGCCGGGAGTGAGCGCGCGTTATGTCACGCGACTTACACGGACGCAACGGGCGTATGGCGGTTGATGTGAAGTGCAGGCAGGAAGCGCCTCATCCCTCGCGATAGAAGCCCGCCTGCGCGGCAAAGAGCCGGGAATAGGCACCGCCCGCCTGCATCAGGCTGTCATGGGTGCCGGTCTCGCTGATCCGTCCCTTTTCCAGCACGATGATTCGCTGCGCCGCGCGCAGGTTGGACAAGCGGTGACTGATGAGCACCACCGTCTTGCCCCCAGCCGACACCCGGTCGATCAGCTCCGCTTCGGCTTCGGGATCGAGGGCGGAGGTCGGTTCATCGAGGATCAGCGTGTCGGCACGGGTGCGCAGCATGGCGCGCGCGAGCGCCAGGCGCTGCCACTGACCGCCGGACAGCTCCACCCCGTCGAGCTGCTGGCGGGACAATTCGGTATCAAGCCCGAAAGGCAATTCGTCGATCACGTCGCGGGCAAGCCCGGCATCGATGGCGGTATCGACCTCGCCGTCCGGCGCTCTGCGTAGCCCCTCACCCATGGTGACATTGTCGCGCGCGGTGAACGCATAGCGCTGGAAGGGCTGGAACAGGAGGGCGGTGCGCGCCGACAGCGCCTCGCGGTCCCAGTCTTCGAGCGGTGTCCCATCGAGCAGGATGCGTCCGGAGCCGGGGCGATATAGCCCGCAGAGCAGCTTCACCAGCGTTGTCTTGCCCGAACCGTTCGCACCGACAATGCCGAGGCGTTCGCCGGGCGCAATGTGCAGGCTTATACCCTTCACGGCATCTTTCTGCGCGCCCGGATAGCGATAGCTGACATTTTCCAGCCGGTAGCCGTCGCCGGGAACCGGGCCGTTTGTCAGACCTCCGCAATCGGGCGGATCGTCCCTGTCCAGAAGGGCAAAGAGGTTCGAGGCGTAAAGCACATCCTCATAGGCGCCGCTGAACGCCGCCAGCAGGCTCGTCACGCTGTTCTGTCCCTGTTTGAGCGCAGCAATGAGCAGCGTCATCTGGCCCAGCGAGATCAGCCCTCCCACCGCCTGCAGCACGGCATAAAGCTTGCCGGCAATGAAGATCACGCTCGAAATGGCGATCAGGATGACGCCGCCCCAGCTGCGCCGGGCCTGCAGGGCGCGATCTTCTGCAAAGAGAGTCCGGTAGAGGGTGCGTTGGCGGCCCGCTATCGCCTCGCTGGCGCCGGCGTGCAGGCGTTCTGGCGCGGCGCCCGGCGTGACCAGCAGGCCTTCCAGATAGCTGCGTCGGCGCATCTCGGGCGTGCGCCCTGTATAATAGCGAAAACCCGCGCCGGAGAATTTCAGCTCCCCCAGAAAGAGCGGCAGGCCGCCCACGACTATGAGAACCACCAGCCAGGGCGAATAGGCCATCAGAAGGACGGCAAAGCTGAACAGCGTTACGGCGTTCTGGGCCGCATCGAACACGCGCTGGACCATCGAAAAGGGCCGGGCAACTGCGTTCTGGCGGGCAAGGGTGATCTGCTGCTGGATGTCGGCGCGTTCCAGCGTTTCCAGATCAAGCGATGCGGTGCGGGCAAAGATGCGGTTGCCGATATCAAAGCCCAGCTCGGCGCGCAGCACGTTGAAAAAGAAGCCGCTCACCCGGCGGACACCGATAAGAGCGCCGAGCACCGCCGCTTCGCCCGCCGCGTAGGCGAGAGCGAGATTGCGATCTGTCTCCGCGCCGGTCTGGATGGCCCGCACCACCGCATCGATCATCAGCTTGGCGAGATACGCCGCCGCTGCGGGGCCGAGCGCAGCCAGCAAGGTCATACCGCCGAGCAGCAGGATCAGGCCGGGCGCAGCCCGCCAGGCCAGCGCAACCGTGCGCCATGCCAGCGCCAGCGATTCGCGCAGCGGCGGCATCGCAATGGCGCTCTGGCCTGTCATCGCCTACTCCGCCGCCACGGCGCCGGCGCGGGCCTCCTCCACCCGGCGTGTGAGGAGCGATCCCTTGTGGGGGAAAGGCTCCGCCGGGACGGGTACGCCAAGGAAGGGAGCCAGCTTCTCGAAGCCCTCCCCTGCGCACACATCAATGACGAGAAGGTCTTCCGGGCGGTCCTTGAAATAGGCCTTCACTTCCGCAACGTGGCGGTCATAGACCCAGGAGAACCGCCCCGGCACATAGGTGTAGCAGCCATAGACCGCCGCCCGCAGGAGCTGTCGCATCAGGAAGTGGACTTCCTCGTCCGGATCGTCCGTCTCGCCAAAGGCGGGCCGGTTGAACCAGTGATTGCGGCAGGAATTGAGCCATGGATCCTTGTCGCGCACGGTGAGTACGAATTTCGAGCCGGGATACTGCTTGTCGAACTGCTGGTAGTAGGGCGCGCAGGTAATGTCGGTGAGGCCGTCATGGTGCTTGAGCAAGGTCAGGTCGTACTGACCGTTGGCAAGCTCGGTATAGGTGTCCTCATCGATCGGATAATGGCTGCAGTCCCAGCCCAGCATCTGCAGGGCGGAGGTGAGTGAGCGTGTGCCCGTACGCGACAGGCCGAGGCCGAAGACCTTGGGCCGGTCGCTACCCGAACCATAGACTTCGCGATGATCGTTGCGCTCCAGCCAGGCCTCGAGGTCCTGTAGGGTGAAATCGCCCTTTTCGGCGATACCGATCTCGGCGAGGCCGATCTGGGCGTGTTCGGGCAAAGCAGAAATGAAGGCATGCACTTCGGCGGCGCTGGCATCGGCAGGCACGTGGCGGCGCGCATAGGCAACGGCGGCAGCGGCCACCTTGAAATCCATATCGGCGTCCGCATCGGCATTCCACCGGGACATCGCTGAACTCAGTCGGCGGAACTGCACGTCAGTCCGGCTGCGCAATTCGCGCAAGGCGTATTTCTGGAAGATGTGGCGATAGGCCTGAAAATGGTCGTGCAGTATGTCGAAATTGCGGAACTGCTTGGAGAGCCGCAGGGGCTTCATGGCTATGTTGCGCAGGCGCGATTCCGGGCGCAGCGCATATTTGAGATCATTTACCGGCGGGGTAACGCGGGCCATGGCGCGCACAAGATCGATGCGGGTGATATGCACGCCGCAATGGATGCGTCCGCGGAAACGGTCTGAGACATAGGCATCCACATAGGCCGCGTCGCATTCCTCGATGAAGGCGCGCATGTCCTCAAGGATCAGGCAGTCGGCATCGAGATAGACGACATAGTCGCAGTCATGCTCGATCTTCAGCATCTCCTCCACGCAGCGCGTAAAGGGGCGTACATCGTCCATGATATGGATGGCGTCAGGGCGGATATGGCGCTTGGCCAGCTCGAGGGCCACATCCGCGGTGCGCTCATCGATGCGGCGGAAAACAAGATCAATCTTCGTCACTTAACTGCCCCACTTCATGGAATGGTTTAATCTGCCTGCCATCGCCTCGAACAGAGCGGCATGGTCGGGCGAAAATTCGTCCCTCCACCTCAGATCGAGGCGGATGGCATCTGGATGATTGCGGTAATAGTCGGCAGAGCGCGCGCCCGGCTTCAGGCCGGCGCCATTTGCCTGGCCGCGTGCGGCCAGAAACTGCGTGCCGTTATTGCCGCCAAGCGGGTGATGCTCGCGCGCAGAAAAGGCCAGCATGGCCGGTTCAAACGCCTCGCCGACAAACTCTGCAAGTTTGCGGGCGGTCTCCTCCGGGCGAGTGGCCAGCTCCTCATAGGCAAGGTTCAGGACAGGACCTGGAAACACCTCTGCGAGGGCGTGAGCTGCTTCTATCTGCTCCATCCACTCGGATATCTGGCCGGCGGCATCGCGGTCGGGATACTTGCGCAGGCGGGAATTGACGACGGCGCGGCCATCGCGTGTCAGCACGATCAGGCGCGCTTCATGCCCGCCCGCACGCAATTCCTCTGCGCGGGCGCTGATCCAGTCCGGCTTCTTGGAAGAATCGATGACGATACGCGCGCCGCTATGGGCCGCGACCTGTTCATATAGACCCGTCGACGGATCCCAGCGGAAACCGTTCCAGAACGCACAGTCATCGCCGCAGATCTTGCAAGCCCGCTTGGCGAGCGGCTTGGCCATGTCGCCGAGATAGCGAACTTTGGCCCCCTCCCCGACATAGACGGCGCCGGGAAGGCCGGAGAGGATCATGCCCAAAAGCGTCGAGCCGGAATGCCCTGCTCCGCCGATCATCACCCCGGTAAGGGTTGCGCTGTCCATTTTTTGAAAGCCCCCGGCGTCCGCTATGGCTGAACGCCCGCCGACGCTGCGCATATGAGCCGCATTTGCCTCTGATCGCGCAAGAGGAATTTTGCAGAAGACCTAGCTGGTAACTGTGTTGGACGGGCCTTGCCCTTGCAGCCCGCAAAGCGGGCTGAAAGCGCGAACGCGCGCCGGGCACTTTTGCCCGCACCGACCGAACGGATGTGAGGGAGGACAACAAAAATGGTGCGGGTGAGAGGACTCGAACCTCCACGGGTCTCCCCGCCAGAACCTAAATCTGGTGCGTCTACCAGTTCCGCCACACCCGCAACGCGGCTATCTCTAGCCAAACTCTCCGACGCAGGAAACCGGTTATGACAACAACCGATGCCGCCCCTACGCCGGGCATGGACTGGGATGCACGCTTCCGGGCTGATGATGCGCCGTGGGAGCGCAAGGGCCTGCATCCCGCCTTCGCCTACTGGCAGACGCTTGGACTGCTGGAGGCTTGCAAATCCATCTATGTGCCGGGGTGCGGGCGGGGTGAGGAACCTCTGGCTCTGGCGAAAGTGGGCCTGAAAGTAACCGCTGTCGATCTGTCACCTACGGCGATCGATTGGCAGAAAGCGCGCTTTGCACAAGCCGGCCTGACGGCACACCTCCATGCGGGAGACGCTCTCGCCTGGCGGCCGGAAACACCCTTCGATCTCTATTGGGAGCAGACCTTCCTGTGCGCGATTTCGCCACGCTTGCGCGAGGCCTACGAGATGGCCGCGCACGCTCAGCTTCGCCCCGGCGGCGTACTGCTGGCGCTGTTCATGCAGAAGGTCGAGCGGGGCGGGCCGCCCTATGGCTGTGATCTGCCAGCCATGCGCGCACTGTTTCCGGAAAGCCGATGGCATTGGCCGGACGGTGAGCCGGAGGCCTTCCCGCATCCTGGACTGAACGGCAAGGCGGAGCTGGGTGTGCCCCTCACGCGGCGGTAAGCGCGGCCTCGTTGCGCTTTTGCGAGCGCAGCTCATGGCGCTTTTCATACATGTTGCGCGCGGTGCGCGCGTAGAAGCCCGTGAGCCAGCCTGCATCAATCTCCAGCGCATCGCGATGCAGGCAACCGCCATCGGCCAGCGGCTCAACCGTTATCGTATGGCGCCAGGCGCGAACCGCGCCGCCGCTTTCCAGACTGCGCAGCACCCGCTTTGCGCAATCGCATTCCAGCACCTCGATGCGCCAGCGGCCAATGGGCAACCAGCCCATCAGCGTGATCTTCACCTCAAAGACCTGCCCGGTATATGCCTGACCAGAGGGCAGCCCGTCGTAGCGGGCCTGGCCGGTCATCGCTTCCTGCAGCTCGTCATACTGGCTTATGGCGGCAAAATGCCGGTCCGCGTCCCACGCATAGCGGCGTTCAATGGTGAAGTGCGCCGGCTTGCCCATCACAGAAACGCGCAGATCTGATCCAGCGGCTTCTTGTCCAGAGCATGCAGCGGCACGGTGGCGCCTTCGGCCGGATAGCCGGCGACGATCAGCATGACCGGCTTTTCGGTCTCCGGCCTGCCACACAACTCGGTCAGGAAACCCATCGGGTTTGGCGTGTGGGTCAGTGTCGCTAGACCTGATTTGTGCAGGCTCGCCAGCAACAGGCCACAGGCAATGCCGACGCTTTCGGGCACATAGTAGTTTTTGCGATTATCGCCCGGTTTCGGCCCGCCCCGGCGCTGGGCAAAGACCGCGATTAGCCACGGCGCGGTTTCCAGAAACGGCTTGTCGGCATCGGTGCCGAGTGCGGAAAGCGCATCGAGCCACTCCTCGCCCGCCTTGCCGGCATAGAAGGCTCGCTCCTCGGCCTCTGCCGCCTCGCGCAAGGGTTTGCGCAAAGGGCCGCGCCCGATGACGGAGAAGAACCAGGGCTGGTGATTGGCGCCGCTAGGGGCTGTCCCTGCGGTCAGCACGGCGTGTTCGATAATCTCGCGCGGCACGTCCCGGTCAGAGAAATCGCGCACCGTGCGGCGCGTTTTCATCGTCTCGTAAAAGCCCAGCGCCTGCGCGCGCATCTCGCTCTCCGGCAGGCCGGAAAAGACCAGGGGCACGCGCGGCTCGGTTCCCATCAGGCGACGTCCCGCCAGTCGAGAATGACCTTGCCAGATTTGCCCGAACGCATGGCGTCAAACCCGGTCTGGTATTCCTTCGCCGGCAGGCGGTGGGTGATGAGCTTCGACACGTCGAGGCCCGATTGCAGCATGGCCAGCATCTTGTGCCAGGTCTCGAACATCTCGCGGCCGTAAATGCCCTTGAAGTTGATCGCGCGCATGATTAGCGAGCCCATATCGAGCGTGAACGGCTTTGCCGGCAGACCCAGCATGGCGATATTGCCGCCCATGACCATGTGATCGACCATCTGCTTGAAGGCAGGCTCTGCGCCGCTCATTTCGAGGCCCACATCGAAGCCCTCGGTCATTTTCAGCTCCGCCATGACGTCACGGAGTTCTTCCTTCATCGTGTTCACGGGCCGCACGCTCGGAACCACACGCGTGGCAAGGTCCAGCCGGTCCGGGTTGATATCGGTCAGGACGATGTGGCGCGCCCCGCAATGGCGCGCGACGGCAGCGGCCATGATGCCGATAGGGCCTGCGCCGGTGATCAGCACGTCTTCGCCCACGAGATCAAACGCCGTCGCGGTGTGAACCGCATTACCCAGCGGATCGAGGAAGGCGGCGATCTCCATCGGCACTTCGTCGGGAAGCGGCACCACGTTGAAGGCCGGAATGCGCAGGTATTCGGCAAAGGCGCCGGGCATGTTCACGCCTACGCCCTTGGTTTCGGGATCCAGGTGGAAGCGCCCTGCCCGCACCGCGCGGCTCTTCTCACCCACGACATGGCCCTCGCCCGATACGCGCATGCCCGGCTTTACCCGCGTCACATCGCGGCCCACCGCCTCGATGACGCCGCCAAACTCGTGGCCGACCACCATGGGCACCGGCACGTTCTTCTGTGCCCAGTCGTCATAGTTGTAGATGTGGACATCGGTGCCGCAGATCGCCGTCATGTGGACGCGGATCAGCACATCGTCCGGGCCGATTTCCGGCTTCTCGACATCCTGCATCCAGATGCCTTCACGCGGTTCGGCCTTGACGAGCGCTTTCATGAATATTCCTCCAGAGCAGGTGTTCTTATCTGCCCGCTATCTAGCGCATTGTGGAGGCACGGCGAAGGGGATGGGGCAGAGACACAGACTTCGTCGTTCCCGCGCGGGCGGGAACCCAGAGCCGCATGCGACCTGCCTTCGCACCAGGATTTCTGGATGCCCGCCTACGCGGGCATGACGAGTGATGGCTTAACACGCAGGTGCGGGAACAGGCGCCCTAAACCACTCCCAGCTTTTTCCCGACCTTGGTGAACGCTTCCACCGCGCGGTCGATCTGGTCCGGCGTATGGGCTGCGCTCATCTGGGTGCGGATGCGCGCCTTTCCTTTTGGTACAACGGGATAGAAGAAGCCGATCACATAGACGCCCTCGTCCATCAGGGCCGAGGCCATGTCCTGGCTCAGGCGCGCATCGCCCAGCATCACAGGAATGATCGGATGTTCGCCGGGCAGAAGCTCGAAGCCGGCCTCGCTCATTCCCTTGCGGAAGCGTTTTGCATTATCGAAAAGCCGGGCCCGCAGATCATCGCCCTTGGCCACCATGTCCAGCGCCTTCAGGCTCGCCCCGGTAATGGCAGGTGCCAGCGAATTGGAGAACAAATAGGGCCGCGAGCGCTGGCGCAGAATTTCGATTACGGGTCGGCTGGCGCAGGTAAAGCCGCCCATGGCGCCGCCCAGTGCCTTGCCGAGCGTACCGGTTACGATGTCCACGCGGCCAAGGACGCCGCAATGTTCGACGCTTCCCCTGCCCTTGGCGCCCATGAAGCCGTGCGCATGGCAGTCATCCACCATGGTGATGGCGTCATACGTGTCGGCGAGATCGCAAATGTCTTTCAGCTTCGCGATATAGCCGTCCATCGAGAATACGCCGTCCGTCGCGATCAGGATGTGGCGGGCGCCGGCGGCGCGCGCCTCTTTCAGCTTGGATTCGAGGTCATCCATGTCCGAATTGGCGTAGCGATAGCGCTTGGCCTTGCACAGGCGGATGCCGTCAATGATGGAGGCATGGTTGAGCGCATCGGAGATGATGGCATCGTTCTCGTCCAGCAGCGGCTCGAAGAGACCGCCATTGGCGTCGAAAGCAGCAGCGTAAAGGATTGCGTCCTCGTGGCCGGTGAAGGCCGCAAGCGCCTTTTCCAGCTCGCGGTGCACGCCTTGCGTGCCGCAGATGAAGCGCACCGAGGCAACGCCATAGCCATAGCGGTCCAGCGCATCCTTCGCCGCGCCGATCAGTTCGGGGCGGTTGGCGAGGCCCAGATAATTATTGGCGCAGAAATTGATGACGTGGCTCGTGCCGCCTTGCGCGGCGACATCGATCTCGGAGAATTGCTGGGAAGTGATGACCCGCTCGCGCTTGTAAAGCCCGTCCGCCTCGATCTCCTGCAAGGTGCTGGCAAGGTGGTCGTAGAAGCTGTTGGCCATGGCGCGTTTCTCCGGTTCTGCTCGCGTGCGAACGGGATAGGCCAAGCGCCCGGGCAGGGCAATGCGTCAAGGCGTGAGGGGAACGCATCCCACGCCCTCATCCTGAGGAGCACGCATTGCGTCTCGAAGGACAAGGGCGCAGATTACGTCGGTCCTACCGCACAGGTTCCGGCTTGCGGCTCGCGCCAGACTTGCCCTTGCCTTGCGGCTTGATGCGGTCACCGGGAATTATCTCGAAATCGAGGCGTTCGGCATCTGCCGGATCGACATCGACCTTGACCACGCCGCCCTTGCGCAGCTGGCCGAAGAGGATTTCGTCTGCCAGAGGCTTCTTGATGTGCTCCTGGATGACCCGGCCGAGCGGGCGCGCACCGAACTTCTCGTCATAGCCACGCGTCGCAAGCCAGGCCTTCGCCGCCTCGGTCAGCTCGAAGGTCACGCCGCGATCGGTAAGCTGGGCTTCAAGCTCCAGCACGAATTTCTCGACCACGCGCGAGACGACGTCCTGCTTCAGTCCGGCAAAGCCGATCACGGCATCCAGCCGGTTGCGAAATTCCGGCGTGAACAGACGTCCGATCGCCGCCGTATCCTCGCCCTCGCGCTTGCCACGGCCAAAGCCGATGGCTTCCTTCGCGGCATCAGATGCGCCCGCATTCGTGGTCATTATCAGGACCACATTGCGGAAATCGATCTTCTTGCCGTTGGCGTCGGTCAGCTCGCCATTATCCATGACCTGCAGGAGGATGTTGAAGATGTCCGGATGGGCCTTCTCGATCTCGTCCATCAGCAAAACCGAATGCGGATGCTGGTCGACCGCATCGGTCAGCTGGCCACCCTGATCATAACCGACATAGCCCGGAGGCGCGCCGAGAAGACGGCTCACCGTGTGGCGCTCCATGTATTCGCTCATGTCGAAGCGCAAGAGTTCCACGCCCAGAACCGAAGCGAGCTGGCGGGCGACTTCGGTCTTGCCGACGCCGGTCGGCCCGGAGAAGAGATAGCAGCCAATCGGCTTTCTCGGCTCGCGCAGCCCCGCCCTGGCAAGCTTGATCGCGCTCGACACCTTGCCGATGGCCTCGTCCTGGCCGAACACGACGCGCTTGAGCGACACATCGAGGTCTTTCAGCACACGCTCATCGGACTTGGAGACCGATTTCGGGGGGATGCGGGCCATCTTGGCGACGACCGTCTCCACTTCCTTGACCCCGATGGTCTTCTTGCGCTTCGAGGCCGGCATGAGGCGCATCGAGGCACCGGCCTCGTCAATGACGTCAATTGCCTTGTCGGGCAATTTGCGGTCACCGATATAGCGATCCGCCAGCTCGACCGCGCTTTTCAGCGCCTCGTTGGTGAAGCGCACATCGTGGAAATCCTCGAAATAGGGCTTCAGCCCTTGCAGGATCTTGATGGAGTCCGGCACGGAGGGCTCTACCACATCGATCTTCTGGAACCGGCGCGCGAGCGCACGGTCTTTCTCGAAGTGCTGGCGATATTCCTTGTACGTTGTCGAACCCATGCAGCGCAGCGTTCCCGACTGCAAGGCGGGCTTGAGGAGGTTTGACGCATCCATCGCGCCGCCGGACGTCGCGCCGGCGCCGATCACTGTGTGGATCTCGTCGATGAACAAGACAGCGTTGGGGCGGGCTTCAAGCGCCTTTACCACCTGCTTGATGCGCTCCTCGAAATCGCCGCGATACCGGGTGCCAGCCAGCAGCACGCCCATGTCGAGCGAATAGATCGTGGCTTCCTGCAGGACCTCAGGCACATTGCCCTCGACGATCAACCGAGCGAGACCTTCGGCAATCGCCGTCTTGCCGACACCCGGATCACCCACGAGGAGCGGATTGTTCTTGCGGCGGCGGCAGAGAATCTGCACGCAGCGCTCCACCTCTGCCGCGCGGCCGATCAGCGGGTCGACACTGCCCGACCGCGCCTTGGCGTTCAGATCCACGCAATAGGCGGCGAGCGCGTCATCCTTGTCCTCAGCCGCCTCGTCTTCGCTCTCGGCGGCGCCGGTCGGACGGCGGCTTTCATCGGCGCCGGGCTTCTTGGCGATACCATGGGAGATGAAGTTGACCGCGTCGTATCGGGTCATGTCGCGCTCAGCGAGGAAATAGGCAGCATGGCTCTCCCGCTCGGCAAAGAGCGCGACGAGAACATTGGCCCCGGTGACTTCCTCGCGGCCTGAATTCTGAACGTGGATGACAGCACGCTGGATGACACGCTGGAAACCGGCGGTGGGTTTCGCGTCTTCCTCGCCCTCGACAACAAGGCTGGTCAGCTCGTTATCGACATAGTCGCCGAGAGTGGCGCGCAACTCCTCCACATCGACGTCACACGCCCGCATGACGGCGGTGGCGTCCTCGTCGTCACACAGGGCGAGCAAGAGGTGCTCGAGTGTTGCGAACTCGTGCCGGCGCTCGTTGGCCGCTGTCAGCGCAACATGCAGGCTTTGCTCGAGGGCAGGCGAAAATGACGGCACGGGACTAATCCTTTTCCATGCTGCACTGAAGAGGATGCTGTGCCCGGCGTGCGGCGTCCATCACCTGCGCCACCT
>NZ_JBQLZR010000229.1:0-7785 GCF_052168375.1 Glycocaulis sp. | reverse complement strand
GTCGAGGGCGTGGACGCGAGATTCTGACACCGCACGGCAAACGATGCGGTGCAACAAGCCAGGGGGAGTGCCAGCGTGAGCGCCAGCGGAAAAACGTCCAAGATCACGATCAAGAAATACGCAAACCGGCGGCTGTATGACACATCGGCGAGCCGGTATGTCACGCTCGACCATTTGCGTGACCTGGTGAAGGAGAACGCCGATTTCGAGGTTGTCGACGCCAAGACCGGCGAGGACCTGACGCGCGGCGTGCTGGCCCAGATCATCTTCGAGGAAGAGGCCAAGGGCGCAAACCTGCTGCCCGTGGAGTTCCTGCGCCAGCTCATCGGCTTTTACGGCGATTCCATGCAGGCCTTCGTTCCCGGCTATCTGAAAATGTCGATGGAAGGCTTCATGCGCCAGCAGGACGAGTTGCGCGAGAAGATGACGGGTGCGATGGCGTCTCCGGCCGGCTCGATGGCGCTGCTGGAAGAGCAGACCCGGCGCAACATGGCCATGTTCGAGCAAGCGATGAAAATGTTCACGCCCTTCAATCCGGGTTCCGGCCCAGTATCGGGCGCTGCCTCTGCCGCTCCGGCTCCAAAGGAAAAGAGCGACGATGTGAAGGCCCTGCGTGACGAGCTGGAAGCGATGCGCGCCAAGCTGGACAAGCTCGCCGGCGGCTAGGTCCGCCCGGGATTAGTGTTTCATTAAGGAACAGGCGGCGCGGGCGGGACAGGATCAACCCGGCCCGCATCGGCACGAATCCGAGCGTTAAGGTCATATTTACAGAGGTTTACGAAGCGTAAACTCTGGCCTTCTTCTTGCGATGTCACCTCGCATGAGCGAGCCCGTGACACCCATTGCCGGAGCCTATCCGCCCCCCGCCCTGATTGTGCGCAATGAAAGCGTGCAAGCGCGGCGGGCCGATCCGGCCCCTGCTGCTGCGCCAGTCCAGACGCCGCCGGCCCGTATGAGCGGCGGATATGGTGCCGGCCTGGCCGGATCATGGATGCCGGTGCTGCAGGGCAGCCAGCGCCGCGGGCTTCGTGCCGACGAGACCGAGCGCCGCCGCTACCGGGCGAGCTATGCCGCCGCCACGAGCGATGCAGCGACCCGCCCGGCCCCGCGGCTGGAGCGCCGGGCATGAGCCGGCACGATCGCGTGTTTGCGCGCCTCGCCGATGCGGTCCTCGCGCTCGGTGTCTTCTTCGTCCTGCTCTAGCCGCGCTCATCAAGCTAAAGAAAAAGCCGCCCCCGCGAGATGCGGAGGCGGCTCTTGTCCGGTAAGCCCGTGCCAATGGCGGTCAGGCTTCTCCACCGACTGCCAGGTCACGCCGGGCCGACACTATCGTCACCACAAATCCGGCCACGGTATCGAGCAGGGCCATAACGGTCAGCAGGAAGAAGACCGAGGTGGCAAACCGGCCGACCAGCAGGAACAGGACGAGGCCGATGACGAAGACCAGCATCGACATGCCATGATTGATGATGGACGCCGTTCCGGTATCGGACGACTTCACGATCTCGATGAACAGGAAGAAGAGCGCGAGCATCAGCACCAGATCACCCGGTGTGAGCCCCCAGCTGGCGCCTGACATCATACCGATCTCGAAAAGCGGATCAGCCAGACGCGCCGCTACCGTCTCGGTGCTGCCGAGAAAGGCGATAATGGCATAGATGATCATCGGGATGATCAGTTTCGGAAAAATGCTGAACACGGAAATTCCCCTCCTTGCCGGAGTGCCGTTGCGGCGGCGGTTCGCCGCCTGGACACCCATGAAAACACCGCTACCTGCACCGGTTGGCATTGTGCCGCTCCCTCACCTGTGTTGCGGGCCGGATGGTCAGGATTCCTCCCAGCCACCGGTCTGTCTCGAGCGGCCATTCAGCCACATCACCCCCATTATGTCACTGATAGAGGCAAAAAGGCGTCCAAGATTCGTATATTTCGATTTTCCTGCCATGCGTGGCCGATGGCTCACAGGGCAGAACTCGACCAGATATCCCTCCCGTTTCATCAGCGCGGGCAGGAAGCGGTGCTGATGATCGAAATAGGGTAGCGCCAGATAGGCTTCGCGCCGGATTGCCTTGATACCGCAGCCGGTATCATTGGCATCATCACTGAGCAGGCGCTTGCGAACGCCATTGCCGAGGCGGGAGGCAAATTTCTTGCCCGCACTGTCCTGACGGCCCACGCGCTCGCCGCCGACCATGCCAAGGTTCTCCGGCGCATCGGCGCGGGTGAGGCGGGCGATAAGGGCTGGCAGATCGCCGGGCGGGTTCTGCCCGTCCCCGTCTAGCGTGCAGACAATGTCCGCGCGGGCGGCCTGAAAGCCGGTGCGGATGGCGCGCGACTGGCCTGCATTGCGCCGATGGCTGACAATGCGCAGCTGCGGCACTTCGGCCTTTACGCCCGTCAGCTCGGCAAGCGTGCCATCGCGGCTGGCGTCGTTCACAGCCACGATCTCGAAATCGGTGCCCGCAAGCGCCGTTGCGATTTCGCGCACCAAGGCACCGGCATTGCCTTGCTCGTTATGCATCGGGAGCACGACCGAAACGGCCGGGGCAGGAGACGCCATGAAATTCCACCTTCTTTCATTCACCCTGCTTGCAGGGATACACCGCCCGTTACATACCCAATAGTGAGGCCCGCACCAGCGTGAATCTGCAAGTGGCGGGCAAGCCCGCCTTGAGGGAATGGACGGTCATGGCCCGTTTGATCCAGTTGCTGCAACAGCCCCGGCACGCCTGGCTGGTAGTGCTGTGCGTCACCCTGCTGGCAGCCTTGCCCGGCATTTTCACGCTTCCGGTGCTGGATCGCGATGAGGCGCGCTTTGCACAGGCAACGGCGCAGATGCTGGAAACAGGTGATTTTGTGCGCATCCGTTTTCTGGATGAGGACCGTCACAAGAAGCCGGTCGGCATTCACTGGATTCAGGCTGGCACCGTGATGGCTGGCGAGTGGGTCAGCGGTGCACTGGAAAACCGTCAAATATGGGCCTGGCGCCTCGCATCGGTACTCGGCGCCGTGCTGGCAGCCCTTGCAACAGCCGCCATTGCGGGCCGCCTGCTGGGCCATCCGGCAAGCCTGTTCGCCGGTCTTCTGATCGGGACAAGCGTGCTTCTGGGCACTGAGAGCGGCATCGCCAAGACGGACGCCATGCTCGCCGGGGTCACCGCCTTTGCATTCTACGCCTTTGTCAGGCTTGCCGCGGCCCTGCCGGGGACAGGCAGGCGGTGGGCGGTGGCGCTCTGGGGTCTTATTGCTCTGGGCGCTCTCATCAAGGGCCCGGTGACACCTCTGGCGCTTGGCCTTGCCGGGTTGGGGCTCATCCTCTGGGAGCGGCGCCTCGACTGGCTGCGCCCGCTCTTCTTCTGGCCAGGCCCCTTGCTGGCTGCGGCGATCCTGCTGCCCTGGCTTGTCTCGGTGCAGATTGCGACCGATGGCAGCTTCCTTGCCGAGGCGCTGGGCGAGGATCTGGGGCCGAAACTCACCAGCGGGCATGAAAGCCATGGCGGACTGCCCGGCTATCACCTCGTCCTGCTTCCCGTGCTCTTCTTTCCCGCGTCGATTTTCCTTCCGGCGGGCGTTCGGGCAGCCATTATGGCGCTCAGGTCATCCAGCGAGCATGCCGGCACCGCGCGCCTGCTCATTCTGATGATCGTGCCGTTCTGGCTGGTCTTCGAACTGATGCCGACCAAACTGCCGCATTATGTGCTGCCCGCCTATCCGGCACTGGCCGTGCTGGCAGCATGGGGCGCGGTGCGCTGGCAGGAGACGCCGCTGCTCTGGAGAGCTCTGGGCGCGGCTCTGCTTGCGCTGGGTGCGGTGGTGCTGGCGGCCCTGCCTCTGGCCCTTGCGTTGCAGTTCGACGGGCCGGTTGTCCTTGCGACCGGTCTGGCCATGCTTATCGGGCTTCTCGTTCTTGGTAGCATCATCGCAGTCTTGCGGAGCAGGCCCACAAGGGCGCTTCTCTTCGGTATATGTGCGGCGATCAGCTGGCATACGGGCGCACGCGGGATAATCGCAGGCGAAACCAGCCTTTTCCTGTCGCGCGAGGCTGCCGCCATCATTGCGGAAGAAAACTGGCTCGACCCCGAAACGGCGATCATCTCCAGCTATACCGAGCCGAGCCTGGCCTTTGCGCTGCGCAGCGATATCCGCCTTGTGAGCCCGCAGGTAATAGCCGATGCAATCACGGGCGATGCTGCGCCGCATCTGGTAATCCTTGATCTTGCCCGCCTCGACGAGGTGGCTGTCCTTGAGGGGCTTACGGCCCAGTTGCGCGAAAGCGCCTGCGGCTGGCGTGAAGTCGAAGGCTTTAATTATTCGCGCGGACAGGCCACATCCCTGCTGATCGCCCGCACCGGGCCCTGCCCGCCAACCGGAGAGGACACGCCATGAGCGGCCATATCGAAATCGTCGAGGTTGGCCCGCGCGACGGGCTGCAGAACGACAAGACCCTGCTGTCCACACCTGTGAAGCTGGAGTTTATCGACCGCCTGATCAGCGCTGGGGTGCGGCGCATGGAGGCGGCGAGCTTTGTCCACCCCAAGCTGGTGCCGGCCATGGCGGATTCCGCCGAGATCATGGACGCCGTACCGCGCGACCGGGGCGTCTCCTATATCGGGCTTGCCCTGAATGAGCGGGGCATGCGCCGCGCCATCGACGCACGCTGCGACGAGATCAACTATGTGCTGGTCGCCTCCGCCGGGTTCGGCAAGGCCAACCAGAATGCTACGCCTGAAGAGACTGCCGACCTTCTCGACCGTATCGCCATCCTTGCCCATGACGCGCAGATTCCGCTTTCGGCAACTGTATCGGTCGCCTTTGGCGATCCGTTTGATGGCGAGGTTGATCCCGGCATTCTCGGTATGCTGGCCGCGCGGGCCGCAGCAGCCGGAGCGGTGGAGTTTGCGCTGGGCGATACGATCGGGGTGGCCACACCCTGGGACGTGGAGCGGGCGATCACAATCGTCCGGGACGCGGCCCCCGGGCTGAAGCTGCGCCTGCATTTCCACAACACCCGTAACACCGCGCTGGCCAACATCCATGCTGCCGTCCAGAACGGCGTGACTATCATTGACGCTTCGGCGGGCGGCATTGGCGGTTGCCCGTTTGCGCCGCGCGCGACCGGCAATGTGGCGACGGAAGATGTCGTCTACATGCTGGAGCGGGGCGGCTATCACACCGGCATCGATCTCGATGCCATGATCCGCACCGCACACTGGCTGGAAGCCGAGGCGCTGAAGCACCCGATACAGTCGGCACTTTCGAAAGCGGGCGGTTTCCCGGCCAAGGCCGGCTAGTTACCCGCGTTCCGGCGGCGCTGTGAAAGGCGCATGCGCGCCCGAAGCCGCCAGCGCATCTGGCCGAGCCGCATGGCCGTGCGCAAAAGCACACCCCTGCCGAGCAGCGCCAGCGTCAGAAGCGGACCGGCGACAAGAAGCGCGGCGCGCGCGCCGGGGCCGGAAAACGTCCTGAAGAAGAGGCGCAGGCCACTGGCCTTGTGCCATTCGACGAGGACGGGATTGGCAGAGCTGGTCGATCCCAGATGGACGAAGGCCGCCCGCGGATCGAACACCACCTCGCCACCTGCACGGCGCGCGCGCTCGCAAATGTCGATGTCCTCGACATGCAGGAAATAGCGTTCGTCGAAACCGCCCAGCAAGCGGAAGCTCTCCCGGCTCATCAGCATTGCCGCACCCGATACGGTGGGAGTCGGTACCGGTCCGGCAGGCAGTGCCTCACGTTCGCGGTGGAAATCGCGCACACCCGGCAGCATGCGGGCCAGACCGGAAAAGCTCAAAAGCGCCGAGGCAAGGGTCAGTTCGCCGCGCCGCCCCCCACGCTGCTCGCTGCCATCAGGATTGAGGATGCGTGCGCCGACGATGGAGCCAGCGGGCAGCGGTTTTGCGGTCTCGACCAGGAGGCTTGCTGCGCCGCGCGCAATCAGCGTGTCGGGATTGAGGAAGAGCACATAATCGCCGCTGGCGGCCGATGCGCCGATATTGCAACCGCGGCCAAAGCCCAGATTGGCGCCCGTGTGGATGACGTTGAGGCGCGGCTCGGCGGTCGAGAGCGTATCGAGGCGCACTGTCACATTGGTGGGGTTGTCGTGATTGACCACCACCAGCTCTGCAATGGCGGGGTCGGCCAGTACCGAGCGGATGGAGTCAAACAGGACGGGTCCCGTCCTGTAACTGACCATCACCGCGCTGATGCGCGCGCCCGTTTCCATCGCAACCCCTCGTTCGCCGTCAGTTCCGGCGATCTACGTCCTGTCCCCTTCAGGCGTTCCCGCGAAACGCCCAGACTTTCCACCACGGCGATCCGGTCCGCACCAGAGGCGCCGGATCAAACCCGTGTGTTCCCCCCGGCCTGCACCGGCCAACGCGTCCCACCGCCAGCCAGACCCCGCGCCACAAGCCCTGAGCCCTTATGGCATCAATCGCGTACAGCGAGCAGCTCGGCTCGTGCCGGCATCTTACACCAAAGGCGTAGAATACTGGCGAGAGCGTCCACCTGTAGGCCGTGACAAGGCCAATTCCAATCCGTTTTGTCGGGCTGTCGCTGGCTTTTTCCCGTTGGCACATGGCAAGGCGCTGCTCAATCCCGTGGGCCAGAGGCGCGGTCAAACGCCTCCAGCGCCGCCTCGAACGCCAGCCGGATAGAGCCATGGCGGGCCGGATAGGCGGATGCGGGTTCCAGAACGGCAAGGCGCGCGAAAGGCCCTTCCTGCGGCACGCGCGTGCCTTTCAGCATGGCATTCAACGTCTCAAGCCCTTGCGCCAGCATATCCCGGTCGGCCCCTATCAGGCGCTCTCCGAGAATACTGGCAGAGGCCTGGCCCAGCGCGCAGGCAGACACATCCCAGCCTGCCTCGGCGACGCGTCCATCCTTGAGGTTCAGGTCAAGCGTGACTTCAGACCCGCACAGACGGGAAACCTTGCGCACGCTCGCCTGCGGGGCTTCCAGGCGCTTTAGATGGGGAATGGACGCCGCCAGAGCGATGACGTCGCGCGAATAGGGATCAGCGTTCATGGGCCGGCCCTCACGCCTCCTCGACAGCCTTCATCCGCCAGACCGGACCTTCAGGCGTATCATCGACCAGCACGCCCAGCGCGTCGATTTCGGTGCGCAAGGTATCGGCCCGCGCAAAATCCTTTGCCTGACGGGCAGCATGGCGTTCTGCCAGCAATGCGTCGATGCGGTTACGGGTATCCGCGTCCAGCGCATCAACACCGAACCAGCTATCCGGATCAGCCTGCAACAGTCCGAGCACACGGCCAGAGGCGAGCAACTCGCCCTTGGCTTTGGCCTGTTCCGCAATCGAGTCCGCCTTGTTTGCGCGCGCGAGAATCTCGAAGAGAGCGGCAAAGGCCTTTGGCGTATTGAGATCATCACCCAGCGCATCCAGTACGGTAGCGGGCACCGGCGTGTCAGCTGCCTCAACATCGCTCAGGCGGCGCAGGATGCCGTAAAGCCGGTCCAGCGCCTTGCGGCTCTGCTCGATCAGCTTGTCGGTCCAGTCCAGCGGCGCACGATAGTGTCCGGTGAGCAGGCCATAGCGGATCACCTCGCCGCGAATGCCGCGTGCGATCAGCTCGTTCGGGCGGATCACATTGCCGAGCGATTTCGACATCTTCTCGGAATCCATGGAGAGAAAGCCGTTATGCAGCCAGTAATTGGCCAGCGGCTTGCCATGGGCGCACGCCGATTGGGCCACCTCGTTCTCATGGTGGGGAAACACCAGATCGATGCCGCCGGCATGGATGTCGATGGTTTCGCCGAGCGTTTTCG
>NZ_JBQLZR010000228.1:0-1399 GCF_052168375.1 Glycocaulis sp. | reverse complement strand
GATGAGGTGGAGCGCACGGCCGCCGCACTGAGCGGGCAGGGCCTGGTGGCCGGTCACCGCGTCGTCATGCAGATGCCCAACGTGGTCGATACGCTTTCCATCTATCTGGCGTGTGCCAAGCTCGGCATTATCCTGAGCCCGGTTCCTGTCCAGTATGCCGGTCATGAATTGCGCCATGCCCTCGACAGCGTGCGGCCGCGCGCCTTCATCGCCGCCAAGCGCTTCAAGGATCGCGAACTGGCTCGCGGCTGCAAGGCGGTAGCCGGCGACCGGGCCAAGGTCCTGTCTATGGATGGTGGCGGCGAAGGTCTGGTTGATTTTTCCGCCCTCATCGAGCGCGCCAACACCCGCAAGGGGCCGTTCGGTCTTGGCGGGTCCGCCACGAAAAAGAAGGGCGGCGCAGACGATTGCTTCACCATCTGCTGGACCTCCGGCACGACGGGCGTGCCCAAGGGCGTCCCACGTTCACACAATCACTGGCTGTCGATTGGCCCGGCCACCTATCACGGCATGGGCATCCAGCAGCATGACGTGCTGCTCAATCCCTTCCCCATGACCAACATGGCCGCGATTGGCGGCATGTTCGTCTCCTGGCTCCTGAGCGAGGGCACGCTGGTCCTGCACCACCCGTTCGACCTGCCCGTCTTCCTCAAGCAGCTCGTGACCGAGAAGGTGACGGCGACGATTGCGCCTCCTGCCGTCCTCACCATGCTTCTCAAGCAGGAAGGCATGCTCGACCAGTTCGATCTCTCCAACCTGCGCGTGATCGGGTCCGGTTCGGCGCCTCTGTCGGAATTCATGGTCAAGGGCTGGCAGGAGCGCGGTGTCGAGATCGTCAACCTGTTCGGTTCCAATGAGGGCATCTCCCTGTGTTCCGGGCCGGAAGATGTGCCCGATCCGGCGCTTCGCGCGACGGCCTTTCCTCGCTTCGGCCATGAAGGTGCGAACTTCGCCAACCCCATGCACGAGCGGGTGCAGACCCGGCTCGTCTCCATCGAGACCGGCAAGGAAGTCACGGCGCCAGGCGAGGATGGCGAACTTCTGGTGCGCGGCCCGTCCGTGTTTGAAGGCTATTGGGGCTCTACGGCTGCCGATCTGAAGGAAGTCTTCGATGCCGACGGCTATTTCCGCACCGGCGATCTTTTCCAGATATCGCCCGATGATGCGTCTTTCCTGCTCTTCAGGGGGCGGGCCAAGGACATCATCATCCGGGGCGGGGTGAATATCTCTGCGGCCGAACTCGACACGCTGCTGGAAGGCCATCCCAAGCTCGCGGAAGCCGCCGTTTTCGGCATGCCGGACGAGGTGATGGGAGAGCGCATCTGGGTGGCCGCCGTGCCGAAGGAAGGCGAGACGATCACGCTGGAAGAGATTGTCGACTTCCTGAAAACCAAGGAAA
>NZ_JBQLZR010000227.1:0-6135 GCF_052168375.1 Glycocaulis sp. | reverse complement strand
TTCTGCTTTGGCCTCAACACCCATGACCTCAAGGCGGCGAGCGCGGCAGCCGTTACCGTCTGGCGCACGCTGAAAGCCTGGACGGACCGTCTGATGGACGAATTGCCCGCAAGCTGGCGGCGCGAGGAAGACCGGCCGATAGAGATTTCCGGCGATGCGCGCGCAGAGAATGCTCCGGCCATATTGCGCGGCGGACGCACCCCGGCACCGGGCGCGGCGACCCTTCGGCGCCAGACCGAAGGCGAGGCCCGTACGGCGCCCGACGTGAAGATCGCGCCCAAGGGCAAGCCGAAAACCTCCGACCGCGAAGCACGCGAGGCGCAGACGGCCCTGCCCTTCAGTTCCGGCTCGGACTTTGAAATGCCGCGCCTCGATCTTCTGGCCAAGGCCACGCCGCGCAAGGACATTGTCGATGCGGACGGGCTGCGCCAGAACGCCGAATTGCTGGCGGCTGTGCTGGGTGATTTCGGGGTGAAGGGCGAGATCGTCGAGGTCCGGCCCGGTCCCGTCGTGACGCTTTACGAGCTCGAACCGGCGCCGGGTGTGAAGACCAGCCGTGTCATCAACCTGGCCGATGATATTGCCCGATCCATGGCGGCGGTCGCCTGCCGCGTCGCGGTGGTTCCGGGCCGAAATGCCATCGGCATCGAACTGCCGAACACGACGCGCGAGACGGTTTTCCTGCGCACGCTTCTTTCGTCATCCGGATTTGAGAAGAACCGCGCCGAACTGCCGCTGGCCCTGGGCGAGACCATTGGCGGCGAACCCTTCACGGCCGACCTCTCGCGCATGCCGCACCTGCTGATTGCCGGTACCACCGGTTCGGGCAAGTCGGTCGGTATCAATGCCATGATCCTGTCCCTGCTCTACCGGCTGCCGCCGGAAGAGTGCCGGATGATCATGATTGACCCGAAAATGCTGGAATTGTCCGTTTATGACGGCATACCCCACCTCCTGTCGCCGGTCGTGACCGATCCGAAGAAGGCCGTCGCGGCGCTCAAATGGACCGTGCGGGAAATGGAAAGCCGGTATTTGCGCATGTCCAAGGTGGGCGTGCGCAACATGGCCGGCTTCAACGAGAAGGCCGCCGAGGCGCGCGAGGCCGGCGAGATGCTCAGCCGCACCGTGCAGACCGGCTTTGACCGGGAGACGGGCGAGCCGGTCTACGAGACCGAAACCATCGAACCGGTCCACATGCCCTATATCGTCGTGGTGATCGACGAGATGGCCGACCTGATGATGGTGGCCGGCAAGGAGATCGAAGGCGCAGTGCAGCGCCTCGCGCAGATGGCGCGGGCCGCAGGCATTCACGTCATCATGGCAACCCAGCGCCCGTCGGTCGATGTCATCACCGGCACGATCAAGGCCAACTTCCCGACCCGCATCTCCTACCAGGTCACCTCACGCATCGACAGCCGGACCATTCTGGGTGAGCAGGGCGCCGAACAGCTGCTAGGCCAGGGCGATCTCCTGCTCATGGCCGGGGGCGGACGCATCCGCCGGCTGCACGGGCCGTTCGTGTCTGACCGCGAGGTGGAAGAAGTTGCCAGTTTCCTCAAGAAGCAGCGCGCGCCGGAATATCTCGATGCGGTTACCGAAGATGTCGATGACGGCGATGATGGCGGATTTGGCGGCGCGGGCGGTGAAGGCGGCTCGGGCGATGATCTGTTCGACCAGGCCGTCGCCGTAGTCGCGCGCGACCGCAAGGCCTCTACCAGCTATATCCAGCGCCGTCTGCAGATCGGCTATAATCGCGCCGCCTCGCTGATCGAACGCATGGAAGACGAGGGCATGATCGGCCCGGCGGACCATTCGGGCAAGCGCGAGATCTTCCTGCCGGAGCGCGAGCGGGTTTAGGGGTGCTCCATTTGCACTCGTCATTCCAGAAGCGGCGAAGCCGCTATCTGGAACCCAGCTTGTTGTTAAAAGTGCTGGGTTCCGGGTGTCGCTACGCTCCCCCGGAATGACGAAGGATGAGCATTTCAGGTGTCCACGCCACCCCACCCTTGCCAGCCTTGCCCCCTCCCGCTAGCTCCATTGCCATGAGCGAAAAGCCCAGAAAGCCCCGCAAAGCCCCCCGTCCCCGCGCGATTCCGCGTGCCGATGCTGCTGCAATCTTCGAGACGCTGTCGCGCATCATGCCGGAGCCGAAGACGGAGCTGGACTACACAAACCCCTTCACGCTTGTCGTCGCCGTCGCCCTGTCGGCGCAGGCGACTGACGTCGGTGTGAACAAGGCGACCAAACGCCTGTTTGCCGAGGCCGATACGCCCGAGAAAATGCTCAGTCTGGGCGAGGACGGCGTGCGCGAGCACATCAAGACGATCGGGCTTTTCCGCAACAAGGCGAAGAATGTCATCGCGCTTTCGCGTATGATTATCGAGGAGTTTGGCGGGGAGGTGCCACAAACGCGAGACGAGCTCGTGCGCCTTCCCGGCGTCGGCCGCAAGACCGCCAACGTGGTTCTGAACGAAGCCTTCGGGCAGCATACGATAGCGGTGGATACCCACATTTTCCGTGTGTCGAACCGGACCCGGCTGGCACCTGGAAAAACTCCTGATCAGGTGGAGGAGGGGCTGGAGCGCATCACCCCGCCTGAATACCTCAAAGGTGCCCATCACTGGCTCATCCTGCACGGGCGCTATGTGTGCAAGGCGCGAAAGCCGGAATGCTGGCGCTGTGCGATTGCCGATCTGTGCCGGTTCAAGCCCAAGACCCCCTCTCCCGCAGACAAGGCAGCCGGAAAAGGCGCAGTTTGAGACGGTCAGTCAAGCGATAGCGCCGATTGCGAGACGGGCGTCCTAACGGGCGCAGCTCAGGCAGGGTTAATTTTTCTTCACCAAAGACCGGCAGGTGCGCCCGACGCGCCCTGCCACCTGAAAAGCTCTTGGTGGGGAGATTACCATGATCACGATGTTCAGCCCGCGGGCGGGTTCGCAATCGCATACGTGCATGCTTCGCGCACTTTCAGCCGGAGTCTCTGGCGGGGCGCTTGCCCTCGCTCTGGCGTCGACGATTGCTGTCGCGGCGCCGGTGCCTGCTGCTCTGGCGCAAGCCTTCACCTGCGCAGATGAAAACGATGATAACGCCAATGCTACCGCTACAGGAACCGACGCCTTCGCTTGCGGACCGGATACCGTCGCGTCTGGAGCGTATGCGCATGCCACAGGGCATGAAGCTCAAGCAATCGGCAATTATTCTTTCGCCAGCGGATATCAGGCCGAAGCCAGCGGCCTCCAGTCAATGGCGATCGGTGCTTCGACCAATGCCACTTCAGAAAACTCACTAGCCGTCGGATATGGTGCGAACACTCCGGGCGAAAACGGCACTTCGGTAGGGTCGTTTGCGCAAGCGATCTCCGAACGCTCTAGTAGCTTCGGCGCCAGTGCTTATTCCCAAGGCGAAGGTGCAACAGCGGTGGGTGCCAACGCTCTTGCCTTCAACCACGATGCCACCGCTATCGGATCCCGATCAGATGTACGCGGCTACGGTGCGACGGCTGTCGGCGCCAACAGTAACGCGTTAGCGGACTATACGGCCGCCTTTGGACACATGTCGGTGTCCAGCGGGCTGAATGGTGCTGCCTTTGGCGCCAACTCGCAGGCCCTTGGCGAAGGTTCGACTGCCCTTGGATACAACGCGCGCTCGGATGAAGAAGGTGGCCTTTCCATCGGTGCACTGGCCTGGTCGCAGAATGTCGGCGCGCTGGCGATAGGCGCGCAAAGCTCTGCGCGTGCAGACATGGCTATCGCCATCGGTTCGGGCGCGCAGGTCAGCGGAGACGGGGCCGTCGCGCTCGGTTCTGAAGCGGACGCATCCGGCATCGGTTCGGCTGCCCTCGGCCTGCAGGCTGAAGCACTGGGGCTGCAGAGCACGGCGCTGGGCGGCGGCTCCGAAGCCAATCTGGACTTCACGACAGCGGTTGGTTCGCAGGCGGTTGCTGATGCAGAGAACGCGTCAGCGTTCGGGATGGATGCGCGCGCTACGGCAGCCGGGTCGATGGCGCTTGGCCGCTCGTCGCGCGCTGGCGGCACCGATGCTGTGGCTGTCGGCAGGGCGGCGGATGCTGGCGGGCAGTTTGCGCTGGCGTTCGGCAATCAGGCCTCGGCTGCCGGCTTCAACGCGTTGGCGCTGGGTGCATCATCCAGCGCGACGCAGACCGGATCCATGGCTATCGGTCCGATTGCCCAGTCGACCGGGCTCAGCAGTATTGCGCTCGGCTTCAGTGCCAATGCCAGCGCCCTCAACGCACTGGCCCTTGGCCGTAGTGCGGCGGCAAGCGGTGATGAAGCCGTTTCGCTGGGCGCATCGGCCAATGCCGCCGGCGCGTTTGCTCTGGCCTTTGGTCGCGATGCCAGTGCCGCAAACTTCCAGTCGCTGGCTTTCGGGCGCGGCGCCTCTGTGACGGCGGACAATGCCGTTGCCATTGGTGCGTTCTCGCTCGCGACACAGGATAATACTGTCTCCTTCGGTGACATCACCTCGGAGCGCCGTCTGGTGAACATTGCCGACGGTGTGGCCGATACCGACGCGGCGACCGTGGGCCAGCTCAACGCCATTGCGGGGACCACGGCCTTCCTGTCGGTCGATGATACAGCCGCAAACGGCGCAGCTTTGGCGGCGGGCGAGAACGCGCTGGCGCTTGGTGCCGGCTCCAATGCGTCGGCCAATGACAGCATGGCGCTCGGTCGCAGTGCGGTCGCAGGCGGGCTCTTCTCGACGGCGCTCGGCAATCAGGCGAGTGCCAATGGCTTCAATGCCATTGCGCTGGGTTCTTCCACTGTGGCGAGTGGAACCGGTGCTCTCGCGTTCGGCGCGCTGGCACAATCGGCGGGCATCAGCAGCGTAGCCCTCGGCTTCCAGTCCAATGCGAGCGCGCTCAACGCTCTCGCCCTCGGCCGTAGCGCGACTGCCAGCCAGGACGATGCCATTGCGCTCGGGTCGCAGGCTTCAGCGTCCGCGCTCTTTGCGCTCGCGTTTGGCAACACTGCTAGCGTCACCGGCTTCCAGTCGATCGCCTTCGGGCGGGGCGCGTCCGCAACGGCGGACGGCGCCGTTGCCATTGGCGCGTTCTCGCTCGCGACACAGGATAATACTGTCTCCTTCGGCGACATCACGTCGGAACGCAGGCTTGTGAACATCGCTGACGGTATCAGCGACAGCGACGCGGTTACCGTCCGTCAGCTTAATGCAGTCGTCGCCGGTGGTGGCGGCGTGCCCTTTGATTTCACCTCACGCGGTCAGGAGATCGCCAGCTTCTTCGGGGCCGGGGCGAGCTATCTCGGCGGCAGTTTCCTGGCTCCGGTCTATGTGGTTCAGGGCAGCAATTTTAGGGATGTCGGCAGCGCGGTCGCAGCGCTCGACAACCAGGTCACGACCAATCGCAATGACATCGAGGCGCTCAAAACCGGTGGCACGCCGACACCGCCGGGCGGCGGCTCGGGCAGCGCGGAGGTTGACGCCTTGCGCCAGCAGATCGAAACCCTTCAGGCCCAGATGCAGGCCCAGATGGAAGCCCTGCAACAAGCCACAGCCCAGCTGAACCAGTTGCAGACAGGCGGCGTCCAGGGCGGCCAGACGGCGAGCAGCAATGATATCGCCATTGGTTCAGGCGCACAGGCAGGCGCCAGCAATCCGGAAGGGGCAGGCCTTGCCTCTGCGGGCGGTGCCAAGCCGTCCGATATCCGCACGGCGCAGGCTGGTTCTGGCTCTGTCGCAATCGGTACCAATGCGCAGGCGACACACGCCAACGCGGTTGCCATCGGATCGGGTGCTCAGACGACGCGGGACAATCAGGTTGTGCTGGGGACGTCCAGCAACACCTATACGCTGGCGGGCATTCACTCCTCTGCCAGCCGCGCGGCGCAGTCGGGCCAGACCTACATGGTCACGTCCGATGCGTCTGGAAATCTTGCCACCATGGACATCCAGCCCTGGTTTGACCGGGTGGATGGGCTTGAGGAATCGGTCCGGTCCCAGAACGATCTTCTGGAACGCCAGTCGGACGGTATCGCCATGGCCATGGCGCTGGGCGGCGCGACCATCTTGCAGCCGGGCCAGACCTTCGCCGTGTCTGCCAATTATGGCCATTTCGACAATTCAAGCGCGGTGGGCTTCGGCGCCATTGGCCGCCTC
>NZ_JBQLZR010000226.1:0-1932 GCF_052168375.1 Glycocaulis sp. | reverse complement strand
CACGCCGCCGCCAATGCCAAACAGCCCGGCGATCAGGCCGGCGAAGGCCCCAACTGCCAGCAGGGTGAGCAGAAAGACGATATAGGTTTCCATCAGGCCGCCGCGCGCGCCTCCCTTACGGCATCCAGCGCCTGTTCGACCACGCTCCAACCCGCCCCGTCCCTATTGGCCTCGGCAGAGAGTATCTGGCGCCAGCGGCGCGCGCCGGGACGCCCCGCAAACAGGCCCAGCATGTGGCGAGTGATGGCATGCAGGCGCACACCCTTTTCACGTTGCGCCTCGATATAGGGCCGGTAGGCCTCCACCACGGCGAACGGATCATCAAACGGATCAGCCTCGCCAAAAAAGACAGAGTCCACACGCGAAAGGATGAAGGGCGTGTGATAGGCCGCCCGGCCCAGCATCACGCCGTCCAGGCCGGTCATCTGGTCCCTCGCGTGCTCGAGGTCTTCCAGCCCGCCATTGAGGATGATTTCCAGATCCGGGCGCGCGGCCTTCAGGCGGCGCACGATGTCATAGTCGAGCGGCGGAATATCCCGGTTTTCCTTTGGCGACAGGCCCTTCAGCCAGGCTTTGCGCGCGTGGACGGTGAAGCTGGTGACACCGGCCTTTGCCACGGTCTCCACGAAGGCAAAGAGGGTCTCTTCGGGGTCCTGCTCATCGACGCCGAGGCGGTGCTTCACCGTGACGGGAACGCTGACCGCCTCGCGCATCGCAGCCAGGCATTCGGCGACCAGCTTTGGCTCGCGCATCAGGCAAGCTCCGAATGTTCCCGACTGCACCCGGTCTGACGGGCAGCCGACATTCAGGTTCACTTCCGCATAGCCGAACTCTTCGGCTATCCGGCTGGCGGTGGCGAGACGGTCCGGGTCACTGCCGCCGAGCTGGATGGCGACAGGGTGTTCTGCCGGATCGAACCCGATCAGGCGCGCCGCATCGCCGTGAATGACGGCCTGATCGACCGCCATCTCGGTATAGAGCAGCGCGCGGCGCGACATCAGGCGATGGAAGGCCCGGCAATGCCGGTCGGTCCAGTCCATCATCGGCGCAACGCTGAAACGGCGGGAGAGTGAAGGCGTGCTCATCGGCGCTGATCTAGGCCAGAGCCGCCAAAAGCGCAAACCGGGACGCTCACGGAACCGCGCCATGGCGGACGCGTTGCCCTTTCGATCACTACTGGCTGGACGTGCCGCAGGCACGAAAAAGGAGAGACCGGCATGGGCAAGGGTATTCTGCTCTGGTTCCTGGGGGTTCCGATCCCCGTCATCATCCTCATTCTCATTCTGTTCTAGGAGGCGCACGATCATGACCGACGCACCCCTCACTGCGCCCGTAACCACCACAACACCCGTCCGGTGGACGGGACCGGCGATTAGCTGGTCTGCGGTTTTTGCCGGCGCGTTCGCCGCAGGCGGCCTGACCATCGTTCTGGTCATTCTCGGCTCCGCCTTCGGCTTTGGCGCGCTGTCGCCCTTTGCCGGGGACGGGCTTTCGCTGACCTCGATCAGCGTCGTCACCATCATCTGGCTGATCTTCACCCAGGTGTTTGCCTCGATCGCGGGCGGCTATATCGCCGGGCGGGTCCGCTTTCGCTGGTCCATCCACCGCGATGAAGTCTTCTTCCGCGACAGCGTGCACGGCTTTCTGACATGGGCCATCGCCAGCGCCTTCATGTTCGCTGTTGCCGCCCTTGCTGCCGGTGGTGGCACGCTGGCGGCGAGCGCGGTCACGGCGTCCGCGGCGCAGGCCGACATGGAAGCCCCGACGCCGGCAAGCATCATCACTGACCGTCTCTACCGCGCGCCCGGCGCTGCGCCCGGTACGCTGGAGACGGCGCGCGACGAGGCGGAACGTCTGGTCGTCCGGGCGATTGCCATGCCTGACAGCGTCACGGCGCAGGACCGCGCCTGGCTGGTGGAGGATGTCGCAGAG
>NZ_JBQLZR010000225.1:0-7925 GCF_052168375.1 Glycocaulis sp. | reverse complement strand
TTTCATCGGATTTGCCCTTTCCCCGTCTGCCCGGCGGGCGGTTATCCGCCCGCCGGACGCCTGAACCTCATGATCAGTGGCTGCCCTGGATGATGACGGCGACACTGCCGCTGCCGGACTGGCGCACATTGGCGGTCTGGCCGTTGCCGACCTGGATCACGCCGAGCGTGTTGTTATTGCCGCCCTGGCTGGCATTGGCGGTGTTGCCCGAACCGATCTGGGCGATGCCAAGCGTGTTGTTCACGCCGGTCTGGATCGCCGAGCCGCGGTTGTAGGCGCCTTCCTGACCGACAACGGCCGTGTTGCGGCGGCCAAGCTGGTCGACATAGGCGTCATTGGCATGCCCGCCCTGACCGACCGTCACGCCATTACGCGAACCGGCCTGAATGGTCTGGACATAGTGGTAGGTGCCGCGCTGCTCGATGGCGAGGCGGTTCTGATAACCTTGCTGGCGAGCCGAGAGCTCATGGGCATAGCCCGACTGGTTCACGTTCACCCGGTTGCGGTTCTGCGCTTCGGCAGCCGTCGCCATGCCGGCGAAGGCAACAAGGCTGAGGCCAAGGGCAAGTGCGTTGCGAAGTTTCATCTCTGGTCTCCATATCCTGTCGCTGGGCGCTTCAGTGCGCCGTCAGTGATGACAGGTGTAGAGACCGCTGGCTGAACGCCGCCCGAGGCGCGCGTTCAAACTCCGCTCATTGTCATAAACGCCAGATAAATGGCGGGTTTAACTAGATGAATGGCAAAAGGCACTAGCCGCGCCCGCGATACGGCGCCACGCCCTGATCGGGCACCCAGACGCCCTTGGGGCACTCGCCCCACTGGCCGAAAATATCGATGGGGATGCCGCCACGCGGATACCAGTAGCCGCCAATGCGCAGCCATTTGGGTGCAATCTCGTCGACGAGGCGCTGCCCGATCATCATCGTGCACGCCTCGTGGAAGGCACCATGATTGCGGAAGCTGGTCAGGAAGAGCTTCAGAGATTTCGATTCGACGATCCATTCGCCCGGCACATAATCAATGACCAGGTGAGCAAAGTCGGGCTGGCCGGTCACCGGGCAGATCGAGGTGAACTCGGGACAGGTGAAACGGATCATGTAATCGGTGCCACCGGCCGGGTTCGACACCCGTTCCAGCTGCGCCGATTCAGGACTGTCCGGCGCACCGGTCTGGGCACCAAGCTGTTCGAGGCGGGAATAGCGTTCTTCGGTCATGGGCGGGATGTAGCGCGGGGAAGCGCCCGGAACCAGAATTAGGTGTAGCCGCCTGCTAGCTTTTTTCAGAACTGGCGGACGCGCTTATACTGGCGCTGTCTGGTTTGCTCGAAAGCTTGGCTTTCGAGCTTATGCTATATGAACGAGACCTCGAAGCTCGCTTAACGGTATCGATACTGCCTATCCGTTTAGCACTAACAGTGGGTTTGGCTTTAGGAGGTCGAGGGCCATCAGGCGCTTCATGAACTTCTGATACAATCCGAGCATCGCCAGCAGGCTCAGCGCACCGGTCATCACGTGCAGAGGATCGATAAATCCAAGCGAGACGACCAATTCCCACAGCCAGAAGCAATGCTGCAGCGATATTTATGGCGAGTAACGTTTCCATAACGCCACCATAGCACACCTCAATCGCCTAGCGAATGGTAATGCAAAAGCGTCCCTACAACGCACAATGAAATTCCAAAGACAGAAGCCAAGCCAAGCATGACATTTATCAACTGGGCTCCATCGGCGTAGCCAACCAGTCCAATAATACCCCCGGACAGCAACCCGCCCCCCACACTCAGGCACGCTGCCGCAATGGCGCTAGTCGTTCGGTCGATCATTCGGCACACTCCCCAGACCAGCCCGGACGATACACCCTGAACGCGCAAAGGCGGAATCATGAGCGAAGTCGAAGCAATCCTTCCGGCTATCAAGCTGCTGGGCGTCGGCATTGCCTGTGTGATGCTGGCGCGACTGCTGAAAACCTCGCCCATCGTCACTTTTATCGCCGCCGGCCTGCTGATCGGACCGTTCGGCCTGGGCATGGTGGAGGAGAACGGCACGACCCGTCTCCTCGCACAGCTCGGCGTTGTCTTCCTTCTGTTCGATATCGGCCTTGGCTTCTCCCTGAAGACCGTGCGTGAAAGCCGGGGCGATCTGATGGGGCTTGCCCCGGCGCAGATGCTGCTGTGCACCGCCGGTTTCGGCCTTGCCGGATGGCTCGCAGGGCTCGACTGGCTGCTGGCCCTTCTCATAGGCGCGACGGCTGGCATTTCAGCCACCGCCGTCGTTACCCAGACGCTGGCCGAGCGCGGGATCGCAACCTGCCCGCTCGGCCGCTCCACCACCGCCGTCCTGGTGTTCCAGGACATTGCCGGCATCTTCCTTCTGGTGATCGCGGTCGCCCTGTCTACCGAAGGCGGCGGCAATCTTGGCATGACGCTTGGCCTGTCTGCCCTGAAAGCGGGGATCGCGGTGGGGGTCGCCCTTCTGCTCGGCCGCTTTGTCATCGGACCACTCTTCCGCCTGCTGTCGAAGACGCGCAATGACGACATCTTCACCGCCGCCGCCCTGTTCCTCGTGCTGGCAACAGCCGCGGCCACCGGCGCGCTAGAACTGTCCCTGACGCTGGGCGCTTTCCTTGCAGGCATGATCATCGCCGACACGCCCTACAAGACGCTGATCCGTACCGAGGCAAAGCCGTTCGGCGCGCTGCTCCTCGGCTTCTTCTTCATCACCGTCGGCATGGCGCTGGACTGGCGCATGATGCTGGGACAGGCGCACTGGATTCTCATTGCGCTTGCCGTCCTCTTTGTCCTGAAAACGGCACTGAGCTGGCTGGCGGCCCTCATCAACAAGTGGAGCCTTGCCGGCGGCGCGCAGCTTGGCTTTGCGCTGGCGCAAGGCTCCGAGTTCGGCCTCGTCATTCTCGCCTTGCCCGGCATTTCAGCGGCGCTGGGTCCAGAGCTTGCAGGCATACTTGTGGCCACGACCGCGCTTTCGCTGGCTCTTACCCCCGCCTGGGCCTCGCTGGGCCTCAAGATCGCGCGAAAGATCGCCAGCGCGACGGCCAGCCGAAAGCCCGTCAGCCAGACGCAGGACGATGAAGGCCCGGTGCTTATTTTCGCAATGAACGCCACAGGCCGCCTCGCCTATGATGCGCTCAGCCGCTTTGGCCATCCTGTCATCGCGGTTGAAAGCGATCCGGACCGATTCCTCGCGGCCATTGCCGATGGCTATTCGGTCACGTTCGGTGATCCGTCTGATACCCGGCTGCTTCGCGCTATCGATGTGACAAAGGCCTGCGCCCTCGTCCTGTCCGCGCCGCGCTACGAGATTTCCGCAGAGATTACCCCTTACGTGCGTGAGCACCTGCCCCATCTGGCCCGCTTCGTTGCCGTTTCCAGCGAAGCCGACAAGGCCCGTCACGAGGCGCTGGGCATGCGCGCGGTTCTGGGCCGCAGCCAGCCCGAGGGCCTCGACATGGCGATGACCCTGCTGCGCTATGCCGAAGTGCCCGAGGCCGATATTGCCGAATGGGTGCGCGAGGTCATCGACGCCTACACGCCTGAAACCGCCTTGCGCGTGGCCGAAATGGCCTGAGCAATCGGAAGGGCCGTGCGGGTGAATACTTTACGCATGGCAATGTTGGAGACGAGCCGAGCCACGCCGGGCAGGCCGGACAGCCGCTCGCGGTGAACCCGCTCATAGTCGCGCGCATCGCGCACCATCAGGCGCAGCAGGTAATCCTCCGCGCCGGTCGTGAGATAGCAGTCCATTACCTCCTCGACCTGGGCGATGGCCGCCTCGAAGGCCTGCATGGTCTCGCGCCGCTGATTCTCAAGCGTGACGAGTACAAGGACGGTCAGCCCCCGCCCCACAGCATCCGCGTCGACCTGTGCGCCATAGCCGGTGATGACACCGCGCGCCTCCAGTGCGCGTATCCGCCTGTGACAGGCAGACGGCGACAGCCCCACCCGCTCCGCCAGCTCTGCATTGGCTAACCGTCCCTCATCCTGCAACAGGGTCAGAAGTGCGCGATCTATCCCGTCCAGTGTCATGAAACTTTCTCGAAGAGTGTGCGGTTTGACCGCCCTCTGGCTGTTAACGCTTGCAGGATAATTCCACCTTGCCTCTCATGACGCAAGATTATTGCATAAAACGTCATCAGATTGCAGATACCTGCCGTTTCCAGTAGCTTTCCCGCAATTTCAGGCATGATCCTGAAAGCCGGAAATCAGCGGGAGGATCCCCCATGCGCGTTGGCGTTCCCAGAGAGATCAAGGTTCACGAATACCGCGTCGGCCTGACGCCTGCAGGCGCGACCGAACTGGTCCGGGCCGGCCACGAAGTCTTCGTGGAAACCCGCGCCGGCGAAGGCGTGGGCTTTGCCGACAGCGCCTATGAGGCGGTGGGTGCCAAAATCCTCCCCGATGCAGAGGCGGTCTTCAAATCCGCCGAGCTGATCGTAAAGGTGAAGGAGCCGCAGCCCATCGAGTATGCGCGCCTGACGCCGGACCACACCCTCTTCACCTACCTGCATCTCGCGCCCGATCCCGAACAGGCCAAGGGCCTGATGGAGTCCGGCTGCATCGCGATTGCCTACGAAACGGTGACCGACAACGAAGGCCGCCTGCCGCTTCTCAAACCCATGTCGGAAGTCGCGGGCCGCATGTCGATTCAGGTTGGCGCAACCGCGCTGGAAAAATCCCATGGCGGGCGCGGCATGCTGCTCGGCGGCGTGCCGGGCGTGCAACCGGCCAAGGTGGTGATCCTCGGCGGCGGCGTTTCGGGCACCCATGCGGCGGAAATGGCCGTCGGCCTGCGCGCGGATGTCACGATTTTTGATCGCTCCATCAAGCGCCTCGCTGAGCTGGATGCCCAGTTCCAGGGAGCCGTGAAAACCGCCTTCTCGACCGCCGCATCAGTGGAAGAAGCGATCATCGGCGCTGATCTGGTCATCGGTGCGGTTCTGATCCCTGGCGCAGCCGCGCCCAAGCTCGTCACCCGTGACATGCTGAAAAAGATGAAGGATGGCGCGGTGCTCGTTGATATCGCCATCGATCAGGGCGGCTGCTTTGAAACCTCAAAGCCTACCACTCACCAGAGCCCGACCTTCATTGTCGACGGCGTTGTCCACTATTGCGTGGCCAACATGCCCGGCGCGGTGGCGCGCACCTCGACGATTGCGCTGACCAATGCAACGCTGCCCTTCACCCTCGCCATTGCCAACAAGGGCGCGAAGAAGGCCATGAACGAGGACGTCCATCTGGCCCGCGGCCTGAACGTCGCCGAAGGCCACATCGCCTACGAGCCGGTCGCCCGCGATCTCGGCCTGAAATATGTGAAGCCCGACTGGCTGACGAGCCTTTAGAGGGCCTGGTCCCAGCCTTCGTGTGACCCCCGTCAGTTTTCCTCCCGCGTCGACGGGGGAGGTGCTGAGCGGAGCGAGGCGGAGGGGGGTGTTCCTGAGTAACCCCGCTCGCCGCTGCGCGGCACTCCCCCCGTGAACGGGGGGAGAAACCCGTCCGCGAAAAGCGAACTCGCCCAGCTTATCCCCCTGCACCTCACCTGCCCGTATCATCCTGATTGCCGGTCTGGTGGAAGGGCATGCTCGCGACACGCTTGATGCAGACCGGCGCGAGGGCTTGCCCCCGCTCCTTGTGTTTGTCGGTCATCGGTATCGATGGCGCGGCTTTCACAGCTCCGCATGGGGCTTAATGGGGATACGGCGGCAACCAACCCTCACCAGTGCGGACGGCCCTTGCAGGCCACACATCCGACTGCCCCGACTACCCCATCCGGCCCGGTGGGCCGTCCGCACCCCTTCCATGCTCTCGCAGGTAAACCTGGCGGAGGTTTTGGTGTGCGGGGTTTTGCGATCGGTCTTCTCTTGCTTGCGTTCCTACTTCCGCGTTTTCCCGGCGAAAGCCGGGATCCCAAATGACTGGGCACCGGCTTATCGCCGTTGAAACGCAAAACAGAAGGCCGCTAGCACACCCGCTTTTTCGCGGCCTCGTACTCGGCTTTCAGGCGCGCGACATAATCGGCAACCGGACGCACTGCGTCGATCGAGCCGATGCCCTGACCCGAACCCCAGATATCCTTCCACGCCTTGGCGCCTGAATTGCCGCCGGAGCCGAAATTCATCTTGGAGGGATCGCTTTCGGGCAGATTGTCCGGATCGAGACCGGCATCAGTGATGGATTTCTTCAGGTAGTTGCCGTGAACGCCGGTGAAGAGGTTGGTGTAGACGATGTCCTCGGCGCGGCCATCCACAATGCCCTGCTTGTAGCCATCGGTTGCACGCGCTTCCTGGGTCGCGATGAAGGCCGAGCCGATATAGGCATAGTCGGCGCCCATGGCCTGCGCCGCGAGCACGCCAGCCCCGGTGGAGATCGCACCGGACACCAGAAGTGGCCCGTCAAAGAATTCGCGTATCTCGGCGATCAGCGCAAACGGCGAGAGCGTGCCGGCATGGCCGCCAGCGCCCGAGCAGACCGCGATCAGGCCGTCAGCGCCCTTTTCCAGTGCCTTCTGCGCAAAGCGGATATTGATGATGTCGTGCAGGGTCTTGCCACCCCAGGAATGAACAGCCTGGTTGAGGTCCTCGCGCGCACCCAGCGAGGTGATGACCAGCGGCACCTTGTATTTGGCGCAGGTTTCCAGGTCGGCTTCCAGGCGTTCATTGGAACGGTGGACGATCTGATTGACCGCAAACGGTGCTGCCGGCTTGTCCGGGTTCGCCCGGTTATAGCTGTCCAGCTCCGACGTGATCTGGTCGAGCCATTCATCGAGCTGGCTTTGCGGACGGGCATTGAGCGCCGGGAAAGACCCCACAACCCCGGCCTTGCACTGGGCGATGACAAGATCAGGGTGCGAAATGATGAAAAGCGGCGCGCCGATGACAGGCACGCTCAGCCGCCCGTCGAGAATGTCCAGTCCGGCCATGAAGCCCTCCCCTTGAAACGTTTGTTGCACCGCAAGCTAGCGTGGTTTGCTGCGCTGTCGAGAGACCGATGTGAACGCTGTTCAGCTTTTGACGATCGGCAGATCGCCGCGGGCCGCCCACTCCATCCATGAGCCGTCATAGAGCCAGACATCGGTAAAGCCGGCGCGGGTGAAGCCCGCGTGCAGGATCGCCGCCGTAATCCCCGACCCGCAGGTGCAGATGATGCGCTGGCTGCGGTCGGCGGTCGGCAGGGCATCCAGCAGGCTCTGGCCAGCCAGAAAGCGCCCGTCTGGGTCCGCGAGCTTGGAGGCAGGCAGATTCACCGCACCGGGCATGTGCCCGGAGGAAAGGCCCGCCCGCGGCTCAGGTTCCGTGCCCGCAAATCGGCCTGCCGGGCGCGCATCCACAATCAGGGCGTCACCGGCCTCGACATGATGCAGCACGTCGTCCCAGCGAACGGCATCGTCGCGGATGAGCAGCAGATCAGGCGCGGACGGCAAGGGCGTGCGAGCTGGCGGTGCACCGGTTTCAGTCGCCCCGCCTTCGGCCTTCCAGCCATTGATACCGCCATCGAGAATGCGCGCATTGAGGCCCGACCGCCGCAAGGTCCACCAGACGCGCGGCGAGGCGAAGTAGCCGTTCTGGTCATAGATGATGAGCGGCTGACCGGCCGGCACGCCCGCTTGGGCGAACCAGCGCGCCAGCGTGGCGCTGCCTGGCGCCATATGGGGCAGCGTGCTGGTACGGTCGGCAACGGCGTCGATATCGAAGAAGACGGCCCCGGGCAGGCGCGCCTCGCGGTACGCATCCACGCCCTTGCGCCCGGCTGCCGGCATGAAGCCGGTCGCGTCGACGAATACCGCCCCCCCGAGGCCCATGGCCTCGCGCGGGGTAATGAAGATGTCGTCAGCCAAGGTTCAATTCTCCCGCCATGCCATTGCGACGAAGCTGGCCCTGCCTGCCTAGTTCGGCAGGTGCCGTTCGATCAGCGA
>NZ_JBQLZR010000224.1:0-20302 GCF_052168375.1 Glycocaulis sp. | reverse complement strand
GCCGCGCGCAGCCAGAGCGGAATCCAGACGCGCCTTGGCTTGCTCGACGCGCGCGAGCACGACACCCAGACGGTTGATTGCATTGCCGTCAGGCGACTCATTGCCTGTGGCTGGAACTGCTTGCAGCACCTCTGTGGATGGCGCTGCGACCTGTCCCCCATCGGCGAGGCCGGCAACCTCCGCAACCCCATGTTCGCGCAAGTATTTCTGCGCGCCCTTGATCGTATAGCCTTCGGCATAAAGAAGCCGGCGCAGCCCTTTGAGCAGGGCGACGTCCTGGGGCCGGTAAAGGCGGCGGCCACCCTTGTGCTTGACGGGTTTCAGCTGGGTGAACTTCGTTTCCCAGAAGCGCAGGACATGGGTCGGCAGATCAACTTCTGCCGCGGCTTCGGAAATGGTGCGGTAGGCGTCGGCGGATTTGGCCACGGCTTCAGGGGTTCCTACTTGGACAGTGCAGTATCAATGCGCTCCTTGAGCACTTGCGAGGGCTTGAACACCAGCACCCGGCGCGGATCAATCGGCACTTCCTCGCCTGTCTTCGGATTGCGGCCTACCCGGCCATTCTTGTCGCGCAGCTGGAACGAACCGAAAGAGGAGAGCTTGACCGTCTCCCCCTTGATCAGCGTGTCGGAAATCATGTCGAGCACGGCCTCCACCAGTTGCGCGGACTCCTGCCTCGATACCCCGATATCACGGTGGATCGCGTCAGCCAGATCCGCGCGGGTAAGTGTCTTGCCCGTCATTGCAAACTCCCCGGTTCAAAATTGGAAACAAACGTTATGCCCGAGCGGGCATGATGGTCAATGTTAACCATAGATTCACTGTCAATAGCGCGCTAACGCGGCACCCCAGGTAAACCCGCCGCCCAGCGCTTCCATCAGCACCAGGTCGCCGCGCTTGATCCGCCCGTCCTTGACCGCTGTATCGAACGCAAGCGGGATTGAGGCAGCCGACGTATTGCCGTGACGCCCGACCGTGGAGATCACTTTCTCCACCGGAATGGACAGGCGCTTGGCGACGCCTTCCAGAATGCGCTGATTGGCCTGGTGCGGCACGAACCAGTCGATCTCGCTGATCGGAATGCCGGCCATTTCCGACAATTCCTCCATCGAGCCGGCAATCTTGCCGACGGCATGGCGGAAGACCTGATTGCCTTGCATGCGCAGATGACCAACGGTCTGGGTACGCGAGGGACCGCCATCAACGTAAAGCAGGTCGCAGAACTGCCCGTCCGAGCGCAGATGCGTACGGATCAGACCTTCTTCCTCGCCGGTCGTGGCCGACAGCACCATGGCCCCTGCCCCGTCACCGAACAGCACGCAGGTGGTACGGTCCGTCCAGTCGAGAATGCGCGAGAAGGTTTCCGCACCAATGACGAGCGCGTTGGTCGCCTGACCGGCCTTGATGAAATTATCCGCCGTGGCAAGTGCATAGAGAAAACCCGAACACACCGCCTGAACGTCAAAGGCCGCGCCCTGACGGATGCCGAGCTTTTCCTGAACCATGGTCGCCGTTGCGGGGAAGGTCAGGTCGGGCGTGGCCGTTGCCAGCACGATCAGGTCGATCGCGGACGCATCCATGCCGGCATGGGCGAGAGCAGCGCGGGCAGCATGGGTCGCGAGGTCGGACGTGAACTCGCCATCTGCAGCAATATGGCGCTGGCTGATGCCGGTGCGTTCGCGGATCCATTCATCGCTCGTCTCGACGAGGCTGGACATTTCGGCATTGGCCATCACCCGCTCGGGCAGGTAGGTGCCAATTCCGGCGATGCGGGATCGGATTGCAGTCACGCAGTCTCCTCTTGCCCGTGCGCGGGCACCTCTGTGCCTGCCTCGCTGGCGAGTGCCGTTTCGAGCAGGGACAGGTTTCGTTCAATCTCGTTCAGGAAGGCGCTATCGGCCATTTCCAGCGCGATACGCAGCGCTGTGGCATAACCGGCGGCATTGGTGCCGCCATGGCTTTTCACCACGACCCCGTTGAGGCCGAGGAACACACCGCCATTGACGTTATTGGGGTCCATCCGGGCGCGAAGCTGTCCAAGCGCGCCGAGTTGCAACAGGGCAGCGGCAAGTTTCGATATCAGTGAGCTGGTCAGGGCCTCCCGAACCCAGCCTGCAACGAGGCGGGCCGTGCCCTCTGCCGTCTTGAGCGCGACATTGCCCGTGAAGCCATCTGTCACGACGACATCGGTCGTGCCGGTGGAGATGTCATTGCCCTCGACATAGCCGCGATAGTCCATGTCGAGATGTGCGGCGCGCAGGAGCGCGTCTGCATCCCGGACCACGTCATTGCCCTTAAGCTCTTCCTGACCCACGTTCAGGAGGCCGACCGTCGGGCGATCCTTGCCATGCACCGCCCGATGAAAGGCCTCACCCATGATCGCAAACTCGACGAGCTGGGCAGGCGTGCATTCGACATTCGCGCCGACATCGAGAACCGTCGAAAAGCCCTTCGGAACCGGCCAGCTCGCCGCAATGGCCGGGCGATGCACCCCGGCCTTCATGCGAAGGCAGACCTTGGAGATTGCCATCAGCGCGCCGGTATTGCCCGCAGACACCGCAACCTGTGCCTCGCCATCACGAACGGCCTGAACGGCATTCCACATGGATGAACCGCGGGAACGGCGCACAGCCTCTGAGGGCTTGGCCGACATGTCGACCTGGCTCTCGGTGTGGCGGATCTCGCTGACCGCCGCGAGTTCGGGATGCGCGTCTATCAGCGGCTTGAGCTGGGCCTCATCGCCATGGAACAGCAGACGCACCTTGCGCCGGCGGCCTTTGAGAAAGACCGCTGCGCCGTCAACAACGATGCCGGGCGCGTGGTCGCCGCCCATGGCATCCAGGGAAAGAACCAGTTGTGAATTCATAAAGGGATCCGGAAAACGCAAATCCTGTCCCGCTCCGATTCCCCGTCAGGGGCCCAGCCGGAACGCAGGTGCGCAACTTACCGATTGACCGCGCCGATGCAACAAGGGCGCACGGCTGGAAGCTGGAGGCTCAGGCGGCGGAAAGTGCCTGAAGCCGGCCTTCCAGCAGCTCTTCAGCAGGCATTGAGGCAATCTCGCGATCGGCGGCGATTGCATAGGCAGACAGGCGCCGGGCCGCATTCTCCTGATCCGGTGCGCTGTCAAAGAGATTGCGCCACAATATCGTCGACAACTGCTGCGCATCACCGGCCTTCAACGCTGCATCATAGGCTGCGGCGCGGCCATAGAAGGCTTCCGCCATCTGCTTGATTTTCTTGCCGACGCTCATGTCGCCAATGCCCATCTCGCGCAAGGCTGCATCCATGTCGTCGAACAACCGGCCGAAGAGCGCTTGCGCCAGCGCCTGCCCTTGCGGCCCTTCTTCGCGGAGGCGCCGCATGACGAGCGCTGCGTGCAAAACAATCATGTCAAAGCGGCCATCGACGGTGTCCGGCGCACCGGCTTCACCATAAAGCGAGGGCTTGCGCGCCTCGACCAGTATCGCGTCATAGAGCGCCCGGGCGCGGGCTTTCACCGGATCGGTGCGGAACAGATTCAGCGAAAATGGCATTTGGCACTCCCTGAAGGCGGGACTAGACGCTAGGCTGCGCGACAGGTAGGTCAAAAGCGTCCGCCGCGCCAGTGGCGCGAGGACGCACCTGCAGGTGAGGCTATGGAGGCCATGAAGCCTATGAACCGTCATTCGAAGCGCATGCTCACGGTTGCCGCCATTACGCTGGGCGCCATGGCCGTCACAGCCTGCAATCCGACCCTGCGCACGCACGGCTATCGCTACACCGATGGCGAAGTGCCGGAGATTGTGGTGGGCGAGGACACCGAAGCCACCCTTCTGGCAACGCTCGGCAGCCCGTCGGTTCGCGGCACGTTCGAGGACAACACCTGGTATTACATTACCGACACGCGCGAATACCTCGCCTATCTGCGCCCGACGACGCTGGCACGCCGCGTCATCGCGGTACGCTTTGACGAGGAAGGCGTGGTTCAGGAGGTGAACGAGTACGACGCGTCGGACTCCCGCCAGGTCAACTACGTCTCGCGCACTACCCCGACGCGGGGCCGCGAACTGACCCTGCTTGAACAGGTCCTGGGTAATGTGGGCCGCCTGCCGACCGACCAGATTTCCGGTCAGGAAAACCTGCCCGGCGGCGCCGGTGGTCCGCGCCGCAACGACTAGGCTTTTCGAAAAAAGTCTGATCCAAGAAAAAGCCCCGGCATCGCTGCCGGGGCTTTTCCTTGTGTGCTGTGTTCAGGATCAGGCTGCGCCAGCCAGAACGGCCAGCAGAAGCAGAGCCACGATGTTCGTGATCTTGATCATCGGGTTCACGGCCGGGCCGGCGGTGTCCTTGTAGGGATCGCCCACCGTATCGCCTGTCACGGCAGCTTTATGGGCCTCAGAACCCTTGCCGCCATGATTGCCGTCTTCGATATACTTCTTGGCATTGTCCCAGGCACCGCCGCCCGAGGTCATCGAGATGGCCACGAAGAGGCCCGTCACGATCACGCCCAGCAGCATCGCACCCACTGCGGCCAGCGCATCGGCCTTGCCAGCCTCGTTGAAGCCAAACTCGGCGCCGCCGACGAACCAGATCACGAAGAACAGGACAATCGGAGACAGGACCGGCAGAAGCGAAGGCACGATCATTTCGCGGATCGCGGCGCGGGTGAGCATGTCCACCGCGCGGCCGTAATCAGGCTTCACCTCGAAGGTCATGATGCCCGGGTTCTCGCGGAACTGACGGCGCACCTCGGCCACGACGGCCTCGGCTGCACGGCCAACCGCCATCATCGACATGCCGCCGAAGAGGAAGGGCAAAAGACCGCCGAAGAACAGGCCGACCACAACGTAGGGGTTGGACAGGGCGAAATCGACAGCCACACCGGCAAAGAACGGATACTCGGTCGGGTTGGCAGCGAAATAGCTCAGATCCTCGGTGAAGGCCGCAAACAGCACCAGCGCGCCGAGGCCTGCCGAACCGATGGCATAGCCCTTGGTGACGGCTTTGGTGGTGTTGCCAACCGCGTCGAGCGTATCGGTCGTGTCACGCACCGAGCTGTCGAGGTCCGCCATTTCGGCGATGCCGCCTGCGTTGTCGGTCACCGGACCGAATGCATCGAGCGCCACCACCATGCCGGCGAGAGCCAGCATCGTCGTCACGGCAATGGCGATGCCGAAAAGGCCCGCCATGTTGTAGGTCGCCAGGATGCCGACAATGATCGTCAGCGCCGGCAGTGCCGTGGACTCCAGCGAGACCGCGAGTCCCTGGATCACGTTTGTGCCGTGACCGGATTCAGACGCCTTGGCCACCGACTTGACCGGGCGGAAGTCCACGCCGGTATAGTATTCGGTGATCCAGACGATCGCGCCAGTGACCAGAAGACCGGCCACGCCGCACAGGAACAGGTCCAAGCCAGTAAAGCTGGTACCGCTGGAGGCGGTGATTTCGGTGTCAAAGCCGATCAGCGACCAGGTCACGACGCCTACACCCACCAGCGCCAGCACGGCCGAGGCCACGAAGCCCTTGTAGAGCGCGCCCATGACGTTGCGCGAGCCTTTGGAAAGGCGCACGAAATAGGTCGAGATGATTGAGGCGATGATGCAGACGCCGCCAATGGCGAGCGGATAGAGCATCATCGTGTCGACGCCGACATCACCGGTCAGGCCGCGGAAGAAGATCGAGGCGAGAACCATGGTGGCGACAACCGTCACGGCATAGGTCTCGAACAGGTCGGCCGCCATACCCGCACAGTCGCCGACATTGTCACCGACATTGTCCGCGATGGTCGCGGCGTTGCGGGGGTCATCCTCGGGAATACCGGCTTCCACCTTGCCGACCATGTCACCGCCGACATCGGCGCCTTTGGTGAAGATGCCGCCGCCAAGACGGGCAAAGATCGAGATGAGTGAAGCGCCAAAGCCGAGCGCCACCAGCGAGTCGATCACCGTGCGGCTGACTGGATCAAAGCCCATCACGCCCGTGAGGAGGAAGTAATAGACCACCACCGAGAGAAGGGCGAGACCGGCAACGAGCATGCCCGTGACCGCACCCGACTTGAAGGCCATGGACAGGCCCGCAGCCAGGCCGGTGCGCGAAGCCTCGGTTGTGCGCACGTTGGCGCGCACCGAGACCAGCATCCCGATGAAGCCGGCAACACCCGACAGCACCGCGCCGACGAGGAAGCCGACAGCCACCTGCCAGCCCAGCAGGAAGAAGACCGCCACGAAAACGACAGCGCCCACAATGGCAATCGTGGTGTACTGGCGCTTCAGATAGGCGTTGGCGCCTTCCTGGATCGCCTTGGCGATTTCCTGCATGCGTTCATTGCCCGCACTCGCGGACAGGATGGAGCGGACGGTTACCGCGCCATAGATCAGGGCCAGCACGCCGGCCGCAATGACCAGCCATAGCCACAGCTCAATGCTCATAATTGGTTTCCCCGTTTAGCGTTCTTGTTTTGGGGGGAATGGCCGCATGTCCGGCAAATGCGGCGAATCGCACTGCCTGCAGCCCCTCCCGTTGACGCGCGGACTATGCCCAATGGGCACACACGGTGCAATCAGAGTTGAAGGCGTGCTGCGCCTAGCGGTGAGAGCGCTGAACCTGGACGGCTGCTGCCAGCGGCTCAAGACTGGTCACATGCCCTTCGCCGAGGCGCGCATCAATCGCCCTGTCCCAATGCTCGTACGTGTCGCCGGTATCGAAATCGTCACCGGATACAAGCTGGAAGGGATGGGCATGCGCGAGGCCGACGAGATCGTGCATGATGAAGTGAAGTTGCTCACGTATAAGGGGAATATCCGCCTCATCATTCAGATGCAGCCGGGTATTGAGATAGGCATAGCCTGCCAGGCGGCCCTCGCTGACCAGAGGAACGGTAATGGCGGGCAGGTCCAGGTGCGGGGTTTCCGGAGGGGCCAGCCGCTCTCCGGCCGCCTGCGCGAGATCGCGCAGATCATTCGGCACTACGATGGCAGGCCCTTCCTCCTCCGCAGCTGGCGGCGGAGCGCCATAGGCCACAGGGGCAGCAACCATCAGCAATGCAAGGACAAGAGCGCGCTGTATCATGGAGCCATTTTCACACGGCACCGGTCAAAAATGCGTGAATCCTCCGGCGCCTGCCTCGACAGCCTGCCCGTCAGACAGGACAGCGGCTCCTGTCCCGTCGTGAAAATGTCCCACGACACGCCCATCCACACCGCCTTTGCGAAGTTCGGCCAGGAAGGTATCGACCCGCGCTTCGGGCACGGCACACGCGAGCTCGTAATCATCGCCGAAGCTCGCGAGCTGCAACCGCGCCGCGCGGGTGTCATCCTGCTCGTCGAGCCATCGTCTTGCAGCGTCGGAAAGCGGCAATTCGTCCAGCTCGATCGTGACACCAAGCCCACTCGCATCGGCGATGTGGCGCGCGTCAGCAATCAGTCCGTCACTGACATCGATTGCAGCATGGGCATGGGCCTGAAGGGCTTCGGCCAGCGGGAGGCGCGGCGTGGGCAGGTTCAACCGGCCCACCAGATACTCCGCGTCCTCCGATGAAGGCTGATACTGCTTCTGCGCCACTTTCAGGCCCAGGCAGGCATCACCAATCCTGCCTGTGACCACCAGCCGGTCAGAAATGCGCGCTCCGCTTCGTAGGACCGCGCGCCCGGCGGGGACTTCGCCAAAGGCTGTAATGGCGATGACCCAGGGACCATCACCCGATGTGGTATCCCCGCCAATCAGGGGCAGCGCATAGTCGTCCTGCGCCAACGCCAAGCCGTCAGCAAAACGCGTCCGAAAATCTTCCGGACTGCCTGAGGGCCAAACAATATTGGTCATGTAGGCGAGCGGGCGTGCCGCCATGGCCGCGAGGTCTGACAGGTTTGCCGCCAAAGCCTTGCGGGCGACCAGCGCAGGATCGGTGTCTTTCAGGAAATGGCGGCCCTCGACGAGCGTGTCAGCCGTTATGACCAGCTCTCGGCCCGCACGAACAGAGAGAAGCGCGGCATCATCCTTGAGGCCGAGCGCACCCTTGAAACCTGCAGCCAGCGGAGCGAGGCGATCCCGGATGAAATCAAACTCGCCCTTGCCGCTCATTCTGTCTCCGGTGTGGCCTCTGCGCCCGGACGCGCCGCCCGGGCAAACGCATCCAGCGATGCGTTGATGAAGGCCGGTTCCGGGCCTTCGAAAAAGGCGTGCGCGATATCGACATACTCGTTGATGACAACACGGGTCGGCACGTCGCTCCGGCGCAGGAGTTCATACCCCCCTGCCCGCAGGATGGCCCTGACCGTCGCATCCAGCCGAGAGAGTTTCCACCCTTCCTTCAGGGTCGAGGCGGTCATCTGGTCCACCTCGTCCTGCGCGCGCACCACACCGGAAAGCAGGTCTTCAAAGAAGTCCTCATCGGCTTCGATGTATTCGCCCGGCTCGCCATCATGGCCAAAACGATGGTCGCGGAACTGCTTCACCACGGCGCGAGCGCCCGTGCCGGACAGTTCCATCTGGTAGAGCGCCTGAACGGCGGACAGGCGGGCAGACCGGCGCAGGCGTGCACGCGTATCGGAGGGAGTCTCGGTCATCTAGCGAGATCCGAAGCGCTGGGCCGTCGCGATCATGGCAAGGGCCGCCTCGGCTGCATCCTTGCCCTTGTTCTTCTCACTGACATGAGCGCGGACACGCGCCTGACGGATGTTTTCAACCGTGAGAATGCCATAGCCGAGCGGGACGCCCTTGAGCGACAGCTCCATCAGACCGCGCGCGGACTCGCCGCACACATAGTCATAATGGCTGGTTTCGCCGCGGATGACGCAGCCGAGAGCGACATAGCCATCATAGCGTTGCTTGCCGGCCTCGGCCATGGCGATAACGCCGGGGATCTCAAAGGCGCCGGGCACTTCAATGATCTCGAAGGCCGCGCCGGCTTCGGTCAGGGCTGCTGTCGCGCCTTCGACCAGTTGCTCGGTAATATCCTCGTAGAACGGGGCGGCAATGATGAGAAGTCTGGGTTGTGCGGCCATCACGGCCTCCTTCCGGAAAAGGTCAGTTCATCCAAGTTCGCGCTGACTGGTAATTTCCAGGCCGTAGCCGTCCAGCGCGACAATCGTTTGCGGGGTGGTGGTGAGCAATTCCATGCGGCGAATGCCCAGATCAATCAGGATCTGCGCACCAAGGCCATATTCACGCAGGCGGCGCGCCTCGCGGGTGTCGGGGTGATCTGAGGGGCTCGCGCCAAAACGTTCGGTAATGGCCGACGCATTCGTCTCGCGGATAAAGACCATCACCGCAGCTCCGTCATGGGCCGCAAGGCTGGCAATCGCCTGCTCGACCAGACCTGCCCGGCCTCCGAGCGCGCCCAGCACGTCATCGGCAAAGCTGACCTTGTGCATGCGAACCAGCGGCGCCTCTGCAGCGCGAATATCGCCTTTCACGAGCGCGACATGTTCCACCGCATCAACAAGCGAACGATAGACGATCAGCTTGAACGGACCGCCATGGCGCGTGTCCACGCTGGTTTCCAGCCGCCGCTCGATAAAGCGGTCATGCTGGCGGCGATAGGCGATCAGATCGGCAATCGTGCCGATCTTCAGTCCATGGGCTTCAGCGAATTGAACCAGCTGCGGCAAGCGCGCCATCGTGCCGTCCTCGTTCATGATCTCGCAGATCACGCCGGACGGATTGGCACCGGCAAGACGGGCTACGTCGACAGCGGCCTCGGTATGGCCGGCGCGTACCAGAACCCCGCCATCCCGGGCCAGAAGCGGGAAGATGTGGCCAGGGCTCACAATGTCTTCCGGACCCTTGGTGGGGTCTATGGCGACAGCGACCGTGCGTGCGCGATCATGCGCGGAGATACCGGTCGTTATCCCCTCACGCGCCTCGATCGAGACGGTAAAGGCGGTGGAATGGCGCGAGCGATTACGCGGTGCCATGGGCTGCAGGTGGAGCGCCTCTGTGCGTTCGCGCGACAGGGCGAGGCAGATCAGGCCACGTCCGTGCTTGGCCATGAAATTGATGACGTCCGGGGTCGCAAACTGGGCCGGGATGACCAGATCGCCTTCATTCTCGCGGTCTTCGGCATCGACGAGGATGAACATACGCCCGTTGCGCGCTTCCTCGATGATCTCCTCGGAGGAGGCTAGGTTGAACTGGCTCGATGTCATCGTTACGCGTCCTTCTGCCCGCCATTGCGGGAAAGGCGAGCGGCGTAGCGCGCCATGATGTCCACCTCAAGGTTTACCCGCATGCCTGCCTGCAGGCGCGACAGCGTCGTCACGCTGGCCGTGTGGGGAATGATCATCAGGTCAAAAGTATCGTCGCTGACCGCATTCACCGTGAGGGACACGCCGTCAACTGCGATAGAACCCTTCTCTGCGATGAAGGGGCTGAGAGCCTCCGGGGCGGAGACCTTCAGGGTCATCCAGCCATCACGGTCCTCCCGCGCAGCAATCACGCCCACCCCGTCCACGTGGCCCTGCACGATGTGTCCGCCCAGCTCGTCACCCACTTTCAGCGGGCGTTCCAGATTGATGCGTGTTCCCGGCTTCCAGTCGCCCAGCGTCGTACGCCGCAATGTCTCAGGCGATACCTCCACCTGATAGCGCGCACCGCCCTCGCCTCGCTCGATACCCGTGATCGTCAGGCATACGCCATCATGCGCGACCGACGCGCCAAGCGTGAGAGATTGTGCCGCCCAGGGCCCCTGCACCGTGAAGCGGCGCACAGCGCCATCTTCCAGAGAGACCAGCTCCCCGACCGCGGTGACAATTCCAGTGAACATGGCGGCTAGTTACCTTCGCGCTCATAGCTTTCGTGCAGGTCACGTCCGATGACACGCACCGATGTGCGGCGGAACTGGGGTGCGGCAGACAGATTGCCAAGACCGAGCGCTGCAAACACGTCCATACCATCGCCGCCAATGATCATGGGCGCCCGGAACCATTCGAGGCGGTGCACCAGCCCGGCTTTCAGCGCTGAGGCTGCAAGCTTTCCACCTGCCTCGATCAGGACGCGCGAATGGCCGGAGGACGCCAGATATTGCAAGGCTGCCTTAAGGTCAGTGTGACCACCCGGCCCGGTGGCGATGCGCACCAGCCGCGCGCCGCGCGCACTCAGGGCCTTTGCCCGTGCCTCATCGTCACTCGCGTGGAAGATGATGGCAGGCCCTTCCTCGAAAAGCTTTGCGCCGGGCAGAACCTTCAGTCTGGTATCGAGCACGGCGCGTTCCGGCTGCTGCGCAGCTTTCACGCCGCCGGGGCGGACGGTCAGGCGCGGATCATCGGCCAGAACCGTCCCGCTGCCCGTCACGATCACATCATGGCGCGCGCGCAGGGCGTGGACCGCGTCGCGGGCCTCAGGGCCGGTAATCCACTGGGACTGGCCCGTCGATGTTGCGATCTTGCCGTCGAGCGACGTCGCCAGCTTCAGCGTAACTTGCGCAAACCCAGCCATTAAGTCTCGTCCTCGCCCTCGCCGAGCTCGTCACCCAGCTTCTCGCCGCGGATAAATTCGGAAAAATCAGCCACCTCGCGAAAATCACGATAGACCGATGCGTAGCGCACATAGGCCACCGGATCGAGATTGCGCAGGCCCTCCATCACCAGTTCGCCAATGCGGCGCGATGGAATATCCGGTTCACCGCTGCTTTCCAGCCGGCGGATAATGCCGGAGATCATCTGCTCGATGCGCTCCCTGTCGATCGAGCTCTTGCGGGCCGCCAGCAGAACGGAACGCATCAGCTTGTCGCGCTCGAAGGGCACCCGCTTGCCATCAGACTTGATGACCTGGAGATCACGCAATTGCACCCGCTCGAACGTGGTGAAGCGCGCCCCGCAAGACGGACATTGCCGCCGCCTGCGGATGGCCTGCCCGTCCTCGGACGGGCGGGAATCCTTCACCTGCGTATCAGGATGGGAGCAGAACGGGCAGCGCAAGCCTCTGCCTCCTAGCCCAGTTCAGGGTAGATGGGGAAGCGCTTGCACATGGCGATGACTTCCTCGCGGATGCGTCCCTCGACCTCGGCATTGCCCTCGCGGTTCTCCGCCAGTGCATCGAGCACGTCAGCCATCATCTCGCCGATGCGCCGGAACTCGGCAACACCAAACCCGCGCGTTGTGCCCGCAGGCGCACCGATGCGCAGGCCGGAGGTAACAGTCGGTTTTTCAGGATCAAACGGCACGCCGTTCTTGTTGCAGGTCATATGGGCGCGTTCCAGCGCCGCCTCGGAAATGTCGCCTGTCAGGCCTTTGGGGCGAAGATCGATAAGGGCGAGATGGCTGTCCGTTCCGCCAGACACAAGCGCATAACCGGCATCGGACAGAGCGCCAGCCATGGCCCGGCAATTCTCCACCACATTGGCGGCATATTGCTTGAACTCAGGGCGCAGCGCCTCACCGAAGGCAACAGCCTTGCCGGCGATGACATGCATCAGCGGGCCGCCCTGAAGACCAGGGAACACGGCCGAATTGATCTTCTTGCCGATTTCCGGATCACGCGAGAGCACCATGCCGCCGCGAGGACCACGCAGGGTCTTGTGCGTCGTGGTGGTCACCACATCGGCATGGGGCACGGGATTGGGATACACACCCGCCGCAGCGAGGCCCGCAAAGTGGGCCATATCGACCAGAAGGAGCGCGCCGGCTTCGTCCGCGATGGAGCGGAAGGCCTTGAAGTCCAGCTCGCGCGGATAGGCAGAGCCACCGGCGATAAGCAGTTGCGGACGCAGCTCCAGCGCCTGTTCGCGCAGCTTGTCATAATCGATCAGCGCGTCTTTCTCGCGCACGCCGTAATGATGCGCCTCGAACCATTTGCCGGACATGTTCGGACGCGCGCCATGAGTCAGGTGACCACCGGCCGAAAGGTCCAGACCGAGAATCCGGTCACCGGGCTTGAGAAGCGCGAGGAACACGGCCTGATTGGCCTGGCTGCCCGAATTGGGCTGGACATTGGCATAGGCAGCGCCAAAAAGTTTCTTGGCCCGCTCGATAGCGAGCTCTTCTGCAATGTCGACAAACTCGCAGCCGCCATAATACCGCTTGCCGGGATAACCTTCGGCATACTTGTTTGTCAGCGGCGAACCCTGCGCTTCGAGCACGGCGCGGCTGACGATGTTTTCAGATGCAATCAGCTCGATCTGGTCCTGCTGGCGCCCGATCTCGCGCGCGATGGCGCTGGCGATTTCCGGGTCGCGGCTGGCAAGCGTTTCGGTGAAAAAGCCGCTCCGGGCGGTTTCCTGTACTGAATCCGGCATGGGCGACTCCTGTGATTGCGCGGCGGGGTTTGCCTTGAAATACGCGCATGCACGCCGCTTCACAACCATGCACATCCGCCAAAGCGCAAAAGCCGCACGGGCTTTGGCCATCACGGGATTTTCCGGCAACACCGGGCACCGTTCACCGCAACTGCGCTTTACTGCAAAAGCCCAGTTGTATGCGCAGCGCCTTTACTTGTTTACTCAACAAAATCGGCTTACGTAATAAACCAATCACTTTACCGCATGAAAGCGAAATCAGGTGGCGAACATGACTGAAGACAACACTCCCCAGATCGATCAGGAAGAAGTTCTGCGTATGACCACGGATATCGTGGCCTCTTACGTGGCGAACAATACGATTTCCGCCGACGGTGTGCCGGAAATCATCCGCCAGGTGCATGGTGCCCTTCGTGAGCTCAGTGGCGGCGAAGCCAAGCCGGAAGCCAAGGCGAAGCCCGCCGTTCCGGTCTCCAAATCCGTCACCGACGATTACATCATCTGTCTGGAAGACGGCAAAAAGCTGAAAATGCTCAAGCGCTATCTGCGCTCGCAATATGACATGTCGCCGGATGACTACCGCCGCAAATGGGGCCTGCCGTCCGACTATCCGATGGTTGCGCCGGCCTATTCGCGCCGCCGCTCCGATTTTGCCAAGGAAATCGGCCTTGGCCGTGGTGGCCGCAAGTCCAAATCGCGCAAATAGCCGCGAAGACCGACCGCTAGACAATAACGCCCCGGCCTTTCGGCCGGGGCTTTTTGTCTGTGCCGTCAAGCTCCAGCCCGAGGCGGCGCGCCAGCTTGCGAAGCGCCAGCCGTTCCAGGTCATGTCGCGCGGCGCGGGCCGGCCCGACAATCACGACCTCTATGCCGGTTGCCGCATCAATCGCGGCTAAGCGCACCGAATCGGACAGGCCCTGGTATTCGAAGATAATCTCGCGGCCGGGCAATCCACCGCTTTGCGCCATCAGGCAACCTGTGCGTTGGCGTACTTCGCATAGACCGCTTCGAGGGCCGTGATCAGATGATCAAACATGGCATCGGTATGCAGCGGTGAAGGCGTGAAACGCATCCTCTCGGTGCCTTTGGGCACGGTGGGATAGTTGATGGGCTGAACATAGATATCGTGTTCGTCCAGCAGCGCGTCTGTGATGCGCTTGCATAGCACCGGATCGCCCACATGCACCGGCACGATATGGGTCTCTGATTCCATGACGGGCAGGCCAGCAGCCTTCATCCGGGCTTTCAGGGTTGCTGCGCGCTCCTGATGAGCATCGCGAAGATGGGCCGCTGATTTGAGATATTCCACGCTCGCCCGCGCGCCCGCCGCCAGAACCGGCGCCAGCGAGGTGGTGAAGATGAAGCCCGGAGCAGCAGACCGGATCGCATCGCAGATCACGCTATCGGCAGCGATATATCCGCCCATAACGCCATAGGCCTTGCCCAGCGTGCCTTCGATGATGTCGAAGCGGTGCATCAGGCCGTCACGCTCGGCCACACCCGCCCCGCGCATGCCGTAAAGGCCGACGGCATGGACCTCATCGAGATAGGTCAGTGCGTTATACTTGTCGGCGAGATCACAGACCGCTTTGAGCGGACCAATATCGCCGTCCATCGAATAGACAGATTCAAGCGCAATCAGTTTCGGCGCATCGAGTGGCGCGGCTTTGAGCAACTCTTCGAGGTGCGCGACATCATTGTGGCGCCAGACATGTTTCTCGCAACCGGCCTGCTTCACACCTTCGATCATCGAGGCATGGTTCAGCGCATCGGAATAGATAATGAGGCCGGGCAGGATCTTGCCGAGCGTCGCCAGAGTCGCCTGGTTGGCAATATAGCCGGAAGTGAAGAGCAGCGCCGCCTCCTTCTGGTGAAGGTCGGCCAGCGAGCGCTCAAGCTCCACATGGTAATGGGTCGTGCCGGAGATGTTGCGGGTACCGCCCGAGCCGGCACCAACATCGTCGATCGCCTGCTTCATCGCGCCCGTAACACAGGCGCTCTGCCCCATGCCGAGATAGTCATTGGAGCACCAGACGACGACTTCGCGCATGCTGCCATCATCAGCCCGGTAGCGGGCCTTCGGGAACTCCCCTTTCTTGCGCAGCAGGTCGGCAAACACGCGGTAGCGGCCTTCCGCCCGGACCCGCGCGACCGACGCCTTGAAAGCTGCTGCGTAATCCATTGTCTCGTCTCCTGGCCGCGTATACTGCGGGCTGCCGGATCGGGCTATTGATACCCGGTATATGGACCTGTTCGTTTCATAAGGTAAGGCGGACCGATTGTCGCGCCTTCTATTTGAAACTGCTTCGCAAATTCATGACGTCTTGTTTGCGGCAATCATCTCGATGATCCCGGAGAAGTCTTTCTCATTCCCTCCGGATTCGGTGAATAATGTGTAGAGCTTCTCGGCATGGGCGCCGAGCGGAATGGCCGCGTCTGCGGACTGCGCCGTCTCCAGCGCAAGACGCAGGTCCTTGAGCATCATCGGCGCGGCAAAGCCCGGCTTGTAGCCCCGGTTTGACGGCGCGGACGGTACCGGGCCCGGTACCGGGCAATAGCTGGTCATCGACCAGTTCTGCCCCGACGCCTTGGAGGAAATGTCAAAGAAGTTCTGCGCATCAAGGCCCAGCTTCTGCGCCAGCGCAAAGGCCTCACACGTCCCGATCATGTGGATGGCGAGCAGCATGTTGTTGCAGATCTTGGCGGCCTGACCAGCGCCGCAATCACCTGCACGGATCACCGCCTTGCCCATTTTTTCGAGATAGGGACGGGCCGCCTCGAAGGCGTCTTCTGTCCCGCCAACCATGAAGGTGAGCGTGCCGGCCTCTGCCGCCGCGACACCGCCCGAGACCGGTGCGTCGACAAACCGGATGCCCGCTTTTGAAGCCGCTTCGCCGACAGCACGCGCGCTATCGACGTCGATGGTGGAGCAATCCATCAGGATCGTGCTCGGGCCGACATGGGCGAGAATGCCCTCCTCACCCTCATAGACGCCGCGCACGTGCTTGCCGGCCGGCAGCATGGTGACGATGGCGTCGGCGCCCTTCACCGCGTCCAGCACGCTGGCGGCAGCCTTGCCGCCCTGCCCGGAAAAGGCTGTCACGGCGTCCTGGTTCAGATCGAACCCGCGCACCTCGTGTCCAGCCTTGACCAGATTGACGGCCATGCCGGAGCCCATATTTCCAAGTCCGATGAAGGCGATGACGGCCATGATGTGTCCTCCGGCGATTATTGTCGGTGTCTAGTCGAGAAAGCTCTGTTCGCGATCCGCCTCGAGCGGCGCAAACATGGCCTGAACGTCTTCGGCTGGCATTTGCGGGCCCCAGGCGGGCGCATTGTCCTTGTCGATGATGACCGCACGCACGCCCTCGTAGAAATCCGAGCCATCGACCAGCAGACGCATGGAGACGCGCAGATCCTGCGCCATCACGCCGCGCAGATCGAGTTCAGCACCCTTGCGCAGGGCTGCAAGCGTGACCGCGCAGGAGGTTGGCGACTTGGCGTTCAGGATCGACAATTGCTTGGCCGACCAGGCATCGCCCGCCGTTTCCAGCCGCTCCCTGATAACCGCAAGTTCTTCTCCGGCGAAAGCAGCGTCGATGAGCCCGCCCAGATGCGCGAGATCGGACTCGCCCGGATCTCCGGCATGGGCCTCGAGAATGTCTTCCAGCGCCTCGCCATCATCATCGAGCGTGGCACTTTCCAGCGCGGCAATCAGCGCTTCCTGACGGTCGGAAGCCACGTAATGCGTGGCCACGCCGGCTGCCAGGCTGTCCGCCGCTTTCAGGCGGGCGCCCGTCAGGCCCATCCACGTCCCTGTTTCGCCTTTCAGGCGCGGCAGGAAATAGGCACCACCAACATCGGGATGGAAACCGATACCGGTTTCCGGCATGGCAAAGACCGTCTTGTCGCCAGCCACACGGTGGGAGCCATGCACAGAAATGCCGACCCCGCCCCCCATGGTGATCCCGTCGATCAGGGCGACATAGGGCTTGGGGTATTCTGCAATCAGCGTGTTGAGCTGGTACTCGTCACGCCAGAATTTCCACGCTTCCGCGCCGCCGGCCTTCCCGCTTTCGGCCAGCATGCGGATATCACCGCCCGCGCAGAAACCTTTCTCGCCAGCGCCGTCCACAACGATGGCCTTGACGCTGTTGTCCTCGCGCCAGTCCAGCAGCGCCTTGATCAGCCCGTCCACCATTTCCTGATTGAGTGCGTTAAGCGCCTCGGGCCGGTTCAGCGTGATGCGGCCGATTGAGCCGGTCTTGCGAGCCTGGATGAGTGAGGTCATTTCAGCAATTCCTTCGCGATGATGACGCGCATGATCTCGTTGGTGCCTTCAAGGATCTGGTGGACGCGCAGATCGCGCACGATCCGCTCGATCGGATAGTCTTTCAGATAGCCGTACCCGCCGTGCAGTTGCAGGGCGTCATTGGCGATCTTGAAGCCGAGATCGGTCGCAAACCGCTTGGCCATGGCGCAATAGGTCGCCGCGGACGGGTCTTCGCTGTCGACTGCGGCAGCGGCGCGGTACAGCATCAGCCGGGAAGCCTCGAGTTCAGTAGCCATGTCGGCAAGCTTGAACTCATTGGCCTGGAAGGCCGCAACCGGTTTGCCAAACTGCTTTCGATCCTTGGCGTAAGCTACTGCAAGATCGAAGGCTTCGGCAGCACCGCCCAACGAACATGCACCGATATTGATGCGCCCGCCATTGAGGCCTTTCATGGCCAGCGTGAAGCCCATGCCCTCATCGGCGAGCCGGTTTTCCACCGGCACGCGGCAGTCTTCAAACGTTACCACGGCTGTCGGCTGGGAGTTCCAGCCCATCTTCTTCTCGTTGGCTCCAAACGACAGTCCGGGTGTGCCCTTCTCCACGACGATGGTGGAAATGCCCTTTGGCCCATCGCCGCCCGTGCGGCACATAACGACATAGAGATCGGAAACACCGCCGCCGGAAATGAAGGCTTTCGAGCCATTGAGCACGTAGTGATCACCGTCGCGCACGGCCTTTGTGCGAAGGCTCGCAGCGTCCGAACCCGATCCCGGCTCGGTCAGGCAGTAAGAGCCGATCATGTCCATGGCGGTGAGGCGCGGAAGCCAGCGCTGGCGCTGTTCCTCGGTGCCCCAGCTGTCGATCATCCAGCTGACCATGTTGTGGATCGAGATGAAGGCCGCCGTGGACACGCATCCGCGCGAAAGCTGTTCAAAGATCAGCGCCGCATCGACGCGGCTCATGCCGGAGCCGCCTACATCCTCGCGGGTATATATCCCGGCGAAGCCCATCTCTGCAGCTTCCTTCAGGACATCGACCGGGAAATGCTTTTCCTCGTCCCACCGCGCCGCATGGGGCTTCAGCCGGTCATCAGAAAACTTGCGGGCCGCATCCTGAATCAGCGCCTGCTCTTCCGTCAGCTCGAAATTCACGGCAAACCTCCAGACACACTTCACAAACTGTCTGGCACGCGAGATAGACGATATGGCCCTGTTTCCCAATACCCGCCTTCGGCGCACGCGCAGCCAGCCTTGGGTGAGAAACCTCGTGCGCGAGACCGCGCTCACCCCCCACGACCTGATCTGGACGCTTGTGGTATCTGACAGCGCGGACCCGATCGAGCCGGTAGAGGCCATGCCCGGCACGGTGCGCATGAACGTCGCCGAAGCCGCCAGGGCCGCCCGCCGCGCGCGCGACCTCTCCATCCCCGCCATTGCGGTCTTTCCGCATATCGATCCCGCCCTGAAAGACAGCCGGGGGACAGAAGCTTTGAACCCGGACGGGCTCGTCATGCGCGCGGTCAAGGCGATGAAGGATGCCGCGCCGGAAGTCGGCATCATCTGCGATGTTGCCCTCGATCCCTTCACCGATCACGGCCATGACGGCGTGCTGGAAGACGGGGTGATCCTCAATGACGCAACCGTCGACCTGCTGATCCAGCAGGGCCTCGCCCAGGCCGAAGCGGGCTGCGACGTGCTCGCCCCTTCGGACATGATGGACGGGCGCATTGGCGCCATCCGCACCGCGCTGGAGGAAGCCGGTCACACCGATACGCTGATCCTGTCCTATGCTGCCAAATACGCCTCCGGCTTTTACGGCCCCTACCGGTCTGCCATCGGTTCAGCAACGCTTAAAGGCGACAAGAAGACCTATCAGATGGACCCGGCCAATTCCGGCGAGGCACTTCGCGAAGTCGCCATGGATATCGAGGAAGGCGCCGACATGGTCATGGTCAAGCCGGGCCTGCCCTATCTCGACATCGTCACCCGCGTGAAAGAGGCCTTCGGTGTGCCGACCTACGCCTTCCAGGTCTCCGGCGAATACGCGATGATCATGGCCGCTGCCCAGAATGGCTGGATTGATGGCGAGCGGGTGATGATGGAAACCCTCACCTGTTTCAAGCGCGCGGGCGCAGACGGCATCCTGACCTATTTCGCGCCCGTTGCGGCAGAGATACTGGGCGAATAGCCCACTGGCATGGGCTGTCGCTAGTCAATCTTCCCGATGGGCGGCAGGGACCAGCCATAGAGGATGGCCGCGCCGCGTATAACAAAGGCCAGCAGGGCCGCACCCAGCGCTGCAACACTGGTCAGGACGCCGAGCTGCACCGCGACGATATAGGCGGACGCGCCCGCAAGCGCCGCGAGCGCATAGATTTCTGCCCGCAGGATGAGCGGCACCTCGTTGACGATGATATCGCGAAGGAGGCCGCCAAAGGCAGCGCTCATCACCCCTGTCAGGGCCGCGATGGACCAGTGCGCACCGGCTGCGAGCCCCGCTTGGGCCCCGATCACGCAAAAGACGCTAAGGCCCGCCGCATCGGCCCATACCAGAGCTTTTAGCCGGATACCCTTGCCGCTGGTGACAAGCGCAGAGGCATAATAGCCCGCAACACCCCCGCCGAGCGCCAGCGCGAGATATTCCGGCGCGTTGACCCAATAGACCGGCAGGCTGCCGAGGATCATGTCGCGCAGCGTGCCGCCGCCCATGCCGGTGACCGCGCCAAGGATTGCGGCGCCGAAAGGGTCGAGCCGGTTTCTGGCGGCTATAATGCCGCCCGAGAGCGCAAATAGAAACACGCCCGCATGGTCCAGAATGGA
>NZ_JBQLZR010000223.1:0-8987 GCF_052168375.1 Glycocaulis sp. | reverse complement strand
ACTCGGGCAGGCTATGAGCAGATCGGGCGCCCCACCGGCGCGACCGCCTGGGCGGGACGCGGCGGCTATGTCTTCATGTTCACCGTGTTTTTCGGCGTCGTGGCGTTTGGCGCATTTCCAGCCTTCCTGCTGGCCCGCCTGCACCATACCCGCGCGCCGGAACCCTTCACCCATGCCCTTGCCCGCGCGCGCGGCGAGCCGATCCCGGAAGAGACCGGCTGGCGCCGCCGCCCCAAATGGGCGAGGCGCGCCCGCCCCGACGCGGATGTCGAGGCCGGGTCCGGCGATGGCCCGCGCCGCAAGGCAGGTGACACCGAGCGTGATGACGCCTCGAGCGATGGCAGCGATGGCGGTGGTGATGGCGGCGGCGGTGACTAGATAGGCTGTAACAGTCAGACACGAAGGACGAGGCCGATGAAATACCTTCACACCATGGTGCGGATCACCGATGTCGATGCGTCCCTGCGCTTCTATTGCGACGGGCTGGGCCTGAAACAGATACGGCGCATGGACAGTGAGAAGGGACGCTTCACCCTGATTTTCCTGTGCTCGCCCGATGATATTGACGCAGCTGGCGGAGTGCCCGAGGAAGGACCCTTGCCGTCGGGCCTGCCCTGCATCGAGCTGACCCATAACTGGGACCCGGAAACCTATTCCGGTGGACGCAATTTCGGCCACCTCGCCTACCGGGTGAAGGATATCTACGCGCTGTGCGCGCACCTTCAGTCCATGGGCTACACCATCAACCGGCCGCCGCGCGACGGCCACATGGCCTTTGTCCGCTCGCCCGACAACATATCCGTCGAGCTTCTGCAGGAAGGCGAGCGCCAGCCCCCGCGCGAGCCCTGGGCCAGCATGGAAAACACCGGCAGCTGGTAGGTCGGCGCGTTAAGGGTTTGGCCACCTTCCCTTGACTTCGGTTAATGTTCCGCTTATGTTCTTGTGGAGAACAGGAGCGGCATGATGAAGTACGCATCCAGGATCAAGGCAAGCGGTGGCGGCTATGCGCGCAATGCGGGCAAGCGGTGGCGCTTCGAGGATGAGCGGGAACTGCGTGAGCTGGCCCGCCGCGGTGTTCCCGTGCAGCGCATCTCGCTCAAGCTTGGCCGTCCCGAAGGCGCTATCCGCACCAAGGCGAACGCGCTTAATCTGGACCTGGTCGAAGCACCTGCCGGTGTGCCGGTTTCGCGGCCCGACCTCGCACCGCGTAAAGTGCAGACGGGACATTCCGCCGTCGCGCCCTTCGCGCGGGAGGCCCGTCAGCTGGAGCTGTTCAACTAGCTCGCCCTGGAGCCGAAAGGCCTAGCGGTTACGCCCCAGCCGGTCGTGGCTTTCCACCCAGTCGCCGGCCACGACCGCGCTCGCCAGCGAAATCTCGCCGGCAAGCACCGTCGCTGCGCATATCTCGATGAAGCGGCCGACCTTGCCCTTGCCCCGGCACCCCAGAATGTCGAGGCACTCGCCCTGTGTCGGCAATTGCGTGCCGCCGCCAAAGGTCGCGACGATCAGCGCCGGCAGGGTGATGGACCAGTAATATGTCTCCCCGTCATCTTCCAGCCGGACATAGGTCATGGCGGTGTGCGATTCCGCGATATTGGCGGCATCCTGCCCGCAGGCGATGAAAAGAGCAGCCAGCCCATTAGCGGCATGCATGCCGTTATTGGCACTTCCCGCCATCACCGATCCGGCAAACGAATTCAGCCGCGCCCGGAAGAGATCGGCGGCCGCCACGCCCGCCCGTTCGCGCAGGACCGCGTCAGGAATGCGGGCTTCTGCAATGACCCGCGCGCCACGCGAATGCAGCACATTGATATGGCTGTGCTTCTTGTCGGTATCCATTGCTCCTGACAGGGTATAGCGCGCGCCTCCCGGATAGTGCTGCGCAATCCACTGGCAGGCGGCGAGGGTTGCCTTACCGCACATGTTCTGACCGGCAGCATCGCCGGTTTCGTAGTTGAAACGGAGGTGCAGCATCGGCCCGACCGAATAGCGCTCGATATGCGAGAGCTTGGCCACAGACGAGGTCGCTTCGGCCGCTTCGCGAATACCCTCCAGATGCCTGTCAATCCACTGTGCGAACGATCGTGCACCGCGAGCATCGTCAAAATGGAAGACCGGCGCGCGTTGCATGAAGCGCTCATGGATGGTGGTGGTAACACCGCCCGCCTCGGTGAGAATGCGCATGCCCCGGTTATAGCTCGCGACCAGAGTGCCTTCAGTCGTGGCGAGGGGAACATAGACGTCCTCGTCCACATGCTCGCCCTTGATCCGCAAGGGTCCTGCAAGGCCGATCGGTACCTGCACCACACCGATGAAGTTCTCGATATTGCCGGCGGTCACACCCGGATCGAACGAGTATGACCCGACATGGGTCAGCGGCAGTCCCGTACGTTTCGTCAGGAAGTCACGCCGCATGGTGGCAGCATCATGCGTATGATCGTTCGTCTTGTCCCGGGGAACCGGAGCGCGGACATCATTCCGGCGTGTCGGATCACTCATTGGCAGTTCTCCCCGGGTCAGGTGCTCAGGATTGGCGGCCGGCTTCCAGTGCGGCGCGCTGCATCTGCGTCAGTTCTGCCACGCCCTTGCGGGCCAGCGCAAACAGGGCATCGAACTCTTCCGGCTTCATCGGATCGGTCCCGGCGGTCGCCTGGATTTCCACCACCCCGCCATTGGCCGTCAGTACGAAATTGGCGTCTGCATCGGCGGTGCTGTCTTCCTCGTATTCAAGATCGAGGCGCGCCTCGCCCCTGATGATGCCGGCCGATACCGCCGCGAGTTGCCCGGTAACCGGATCGGATTTCAGTAGGCCCTCCTCCTGCAGGTATGCGCAGGCCGATTTCAGGGCGATCCACGCACCCGTGATGGCTGCGGTGCGAGTGCCGCCATCCGCCTGCAGGACATCGCAATCGATGATGATCTGGCGCTCACCAAGGGCTTTGAGGTCCACCACGGCGCGCAAGGAGCGCCCGATCAGGCGCTGGATTTCCTGTGTGCGGCCCGATGGCTTGCCGCTTGTCACCTCGCGGCGCGTCCGCTGATGCGTGGCACGCGGCAGCATCGCATATTCCGCCGTCACCCAGCCCTGCCCGCGCCCCCGCAGCCAGGGCGGCGTGGTTTCCTCAACACTTGCCGCGCACAGGACACGCGTATTGCCGAACACGGCAAGGCACGAGCCCTCCGCATAAGGCGCAGCGCCCATTTCGAAATGGACCGGACGCAAGGCATCGGCAGCACGGTTGTCAGGACGCATGAAGGCTCTCCATTGATCAGCTTGCCTTGTCCTAGAGGAGGCCGCCCCTGCTGTCCAAGCCGGACATGCCGATCCTGGCAGACGACGGCCTCGAACGGGTGAATTGAACTCCGGTCAGGATGGCCTTAATTGAGAGACATGGCTGACCCGTCGCCCCGCATGACGTCTTCCCTGGCTGATCTGGACGCACGCTCGCGTGACATTTTCCGCGAGCTTGTCGAGGCTTATCTCGACACCGGCGAACCGGTGGGTTCGCGCACGCTGTCCAAGCGCTCCACCTTGAATCTCTCCCCGGCTTCCATCCGCAACACGATGGCCGATCTGGCCGGAGCAGGTCTTCTGTCTGCGCCGCATACCTCTGCGGGCCGTATGCCGACCCATGCGGGCCTGCGCCTTTTCGTCGACGGCCTGTTGCAGATCGGCGAGGTGGCCGAAGAGGAACGCCGCGAGATCGAGGCGCGCGTCGGTGCGGCGGGCAAGCGCCCGGAGGACGTGCTGGCCGAAGCCTCCTCCCTGCTTTCAGGTCTCGCAGGCGGCGCAGGCCTCGTCGCGACGCAGAAACAGGACGCGCCCTTGCGTCATGTAGAGTTCGTGCCGTTATCCCCGGTGGAGATACTGGCTGTTCTGGTTTCGGAATCCGGCGCGGTGGAAAACCGGCTGATGACGGCGCCGGCGGGCCTGCCGCCCGCAGCGCTGGTCGAGGCGGGAAACTACCTCTCCGCGCGCCTGCGCGGGCGCACGCTGGCTGAGGCGCTGGCGACCATTCAGAGCGAGATTGCCGACAAGCGCGCCCAGCTGGATGCAGCTGCCGCCAGCCTTGTCGAGGCCGGTCTTGCTGACTGGAGCGGCTCGGAGAACCGCTCCCTCATCGTGCGGGGCCAGGCAAAGCTCTTGGATTCTGTAGAGGCGAGCGAGGATCTCGAGCGCATCCGCCTCCTGTTTGAGGATATCGAGCGCAAGGAGGACCTGCTCACCCTTCTTGATGAAGCGCGCAGCGCGCAAGGCGTGCGCCTCTTCATCGGGTCGGAAAATCCGCTCTTCTCGCTCTCCGGTTCCAGCGTGATCGTTGCGCCCTATCGCAATCGCGACCAGCGCATTCTCGGCGCGCTGGGCGTTATAGGCCCCACACGGCTGAATTATGCGCGCGTCATTCCGCTGGTGGACTATACAGCCCAGCTGGTGGGCCGCCTTCTCGACGCGCGCACCTAGCATCCCTATGTGTCGGGCAACCGAACGAACCGATCCAGTGACAGGACGCCATCATGAGTGAAGACAACAAGACCGGTCAGGCCGGCGAAATGCAAAACGAGGCAGACGAGGCTTTGAACGAGACTGCGCCGGTCGATGAAACAGCCGATGACGGTGTGGACGTGCTACAGGCCCAGCTGGACGATCTGCGCGACCGTCTCCTGCGGGCGGTGGCCGACGCCGAAAACACACGCAAGCGCGCCGCGCGCGAGGTGAAGGAAACGCGCGAATATGCCGTGACCGGCTTTGCCCGTGACATGCTGGACATTGCCGACAATCTCGAACGCGCGCTGGGCCTTCTGGATGACGGTGCGCGCAACAGCCTTCCCGATGCGGTCAAGCCGCTGGTCGAAGGCGTGGAAATGACGCAGCGCCGCCTGCAATCGACGCTCGAGCGCCATGGCGTGAAGCGGGTTGCGCCCGAGCCCGGTGATGCGCTTGACCCGAACCTTCACCAGGCTGCTGCCCAGATCCCTGCCGATCAGCCCAAGGGGCGTATCGCGCATGTCATGCAGCCCGGCTATGTGATCGGGGAACGCACCTTGCGCGCTGCCATGGTGGTGGTCAGCGCCGGTCCGGCAGAAGGCGCGGCCCCGTCTGCGCCAAAGCCGCAAGACACCGCCCGCCCCGGCAGCGGGCTCGATGTCGAGGCGTGATCGCAGGAAACCACTGATTCAGAGTAAAAAAGAACCCCGGCAGGAAACTGCCGGGGTTCTTCTTTTCAGGCCGGACTGAAGCCGGTCTAGCCGCGATACTCGCCGTTTTGCCAGTAGGTGCGGCCCGTGCGCTGGTCGATATAATAATACCGTCCGACACGCTGGTCGTAATAGAGCTCGGAATGGTTCCGGTTGTTCTGGTTCCAGCGGCAACCGCCATCTTCGCGGCAACCGGCATAGGCGCCGACCGCGCCGCCGACAATCGCACCGATAGCCGCGCCCTGCTGGGCATCACCGCTGCCGGTATTGTTGCCGATGACCGCACCGGCCAGTGCACCGGCGGCCGCGCCGCCCGCACCGCCGCGGACTGTGTTGCTGGAGGCGCAGCCCGCCACGATGATCGCGGGCGCTGCCAGGGCAATAATCATGAGCTTGCGCATCGCATGCCTTCCTTTCTTTGCCGGCGGCATGATCCCTCGTGGATGCCGCCCTCTGACAATTCATCAGATGACACCTATACGCGCGATGAACACGCCCGGTTCCCGCTAGGAACGATCAGGACCGGTTCACCGGACGGAGGACGGGCCGGGGGCCGTGACCCGGCGCAGGGTCAGATTTATTCGCCGTGCGCCAATCGTGTCCGGGATCAGGGTGGAACTTCCTTCGAGAACTCCGTCCACCCCGTGATAGAAGCGCCGCGAGGCCCCGCCCAGCACTACAACATCGCCCGACGAGACAATGAATGATCGCGTCTTGCTGCTCCTTGACGGCCCGCCAAGGCGAAAGCGCGCCTTGTCGCCAAGGCTGATCGAGACCACCGGCGCGTCGCGGGCGTCCTCGTCAGCGTCAATATGCATCCCCAGCCGTGCGCGCGGTCCGTAAAGATTGACCAGACAGGCCTCGGGCGGGTCGCTCCAGTCTGAAACGGCTGACCAAATGTCCAGAAGGCACCGGGGCATGTGCGGCCATGGCGTGCCGGTTTCGGGATGATAGGGCTGATAGCGATAGCCGGACTTGTCAGCCACCCAGCCCAGCGGGCCGAAATTGCTCATCATAAGGCTCATCGGCTTTCCCGAACGCGGCATGGAAGGCCGGAAGGCGGGTGCTGCCTGCAGGCCCGCCATCACGAGGCCGACAAGCGTCTCCTGGTCGGCGCGGGAGAGGTATCCGGCCAGCAGCCGAAAGCCCGAGGGCTCGCTCAGCGTACCGGCCAGAGTGTGCGTCACTGGCAGGACCGGGAAGCTTCCAGACGGCGGTTGTAGGCAGCGCTTTCCTCGTTGAATTCACGCGCCTCACGGTCATAGGCATCGTTTTCGCGATTATATTCGCGGCGCTCCTGCTCGTACTGGGAGATGTTGTAGCGGCGCACCTCGCCCGCGATGCCATAGGGGTCTGTGGTTACATTGTTGAGGTGACGCTCTGTTGCTTCCAGTTCGCGCCGCCACTGGCTCAGGCGCCGGCGCATGCCGTTCAGTTCAGAGCGCCACTGGCGCAACTCTTCGCCCCATTCGGTCAGCTCATTACGCTCTGCCTGACAGCTGGCTGAAATGCCGGGGCGTGATGTGCCGGCAGAAGAGGCGCTGGAAGCGGCTGCTGTGACTGGCACGCTGACCGGACCGGACGTGGTGCGCGCATCGGAGAAGCATATCCGCATTTCGCCCTGATTATCGCCAAGCGTGGTGTGGGAGTCGTTGATCCCGACCATCAGCCGCGTGCCCGAAATCATTGTTCCGGGTTGAAGGATGGACACGGCTCCGCTTTCGCTTCGGGTCAGCAGTGCGCCGAACGGAAAGCCTTGAACGGCCTTGTATTCGCTAAACGGTTCAAGCCGCTGGCCATCTGCGCCTGTGTGGCCCTGCGGCCCGACGGGCGCATAATTGGCGGCATCAACGGTCCACGACCCGCTGATTGAAGAGACACGCGGCTGGCCGTCCCCGGCGAACGTCCAGCTTACCCATCCCGCGCGCGAGGACAGTGACCGGCAGACCTCTTGGGCAGCGGCATTGCCTGCCAGTCCGGTCATGCCAAGAAACGCGGCTGCAATCATGTATGGGCGCTTCATGAGACCTCCCCGCTATGGCTGTGTCAGGCGCTGGAGGGATTGGCGCACCAAAACCTGCGGCCGATCAAGTATAAACTTGCATGCCCGCAGCACTGGCCGGGCATGCAGCCGCGCAACAGGAATCTCCGCTGCGCCCTTGCACGGCCGTGCGCGTCTCCCTAAATCGCCCCGTATCAAGAGGGGTCTTTCCCGACCATCTCGAAGGGTTATGACGAAGACCAGTGAATGGACCTGCACGGGGGGCGGACTGACGGCGAGCCGCCGCAAACGCTTTTGAAGGTTTACGGAACGCGCACCCCGCCCTGCCACAAAGTGGAGAAAGTGAAAACATGAGCAAAGTTATTGGCATTGACCTTGGCACCACGAACTCGTGCGTTGCGGTCATGGAGGGCGGTCAGGCCCGTGTCATCGAGAACACCGAGGGCGTGCGCACCACGCCGTCGGTGGTTGCGTTCACCGAGGATGGCGAGCGGCTGATTGGTCAGCCGGCACGCCGCCAGGCCGTGACGAACCCGGAACAGACCTTCTTCGCCATCAAGCGCCTGATCGGGCGCACCATGAACGACCCGACGGTCAAGAAGGACGCCGACATGGTGCCCTACAAGATCGTTCCGGGCGATAATGGCGATGCTTGGGTACAGGGGCGCGACAAGAAATACGCGCCGTCCGAAATCTCCGCCTTCATCCTGCAGAAGATGAAGGAAACGGCGGAAAGCTATCTCGGCGAGAAGGTCGAAAAAGCGGTCATCACCGTGCCGGCCTACTTCAATGATGCCCAGCGTCAGGCCACCAAGGACGCCGGCAAGATCGCCGGGCTTGAAGTGCTGCGCATCATCAACGAGCCGACGGCGGCTGCGCTCGCCTACGGACTCGACAAGTCCGACCAGTCGAAAACCATTGCCGTGTACGACCTTGGCGGCGGCACGTTTGACATCTCCGTTCTGGAGATCGGTGACGGCGTGTTCGAGGTGAAGGCGACCAATGGTGACACCTTCCTCGGCGGTGAAGACTTCGACATGCGTATTGTCGATTACCTTGCCGACGAGTTCAAAAAGGAAAACGGCATCGACCTTCGCAAGGACAAGCTGGCCCTCCAGCGCCTGAAGGAAGAGGCCGAGAAAGCCAAGAAAGAGCTCTCCAGCGCCACTGCCTACGAGGTCAACCTGCCCTTCATCACGGCAGATGCCTCCGGCCCGAAACACCTCAACCTGAAGCTCAGCCGCGCCAAGCTCGAAGCTCTGGTCGAGGATCTCATCAAGCGCACGATCGAGCCCTGCAAGGCAGCGCTGAAAGATGCCGGTATCTCCACCGGCCAGATCGACGAGATTGTGCTCGTCGGTGGCATGACCCGCATGCCGAAGGTCCAGGAGGCCGTGAAGGCCTTCTTCGGCAAGGAACCCCATCGCGGTGTGAACCCTGACGAGGTTGTGGCCATGGGTGCGGCCATCCAGGCCGGCGTGCTGCAAGGCGATGTTAAGGACGTGCTCCTGCTAGACGTTACCCCGCTTTCGCTGGGTATCGAGACGCTGGGCGGCGTGTTCACGCGCCTAATCGACCGCAACACCACCATCCCGACCAAGAAGTCGCAGACCTTCTCCACCGCTGATGACAATCAGACGGCTGTGACGATCCGCTGCTTCCAGGGTGAGCGGGAAATGGCCGCCGACAACAAGCTGCTCGGCCAGTTCGACCTTGTCGGCATTCCGCCCGCTCCGCGCGGCATGCCGCAGATCGAGGTGACGTTCGACATCGACGCCAACGGCATCGT
>NZ_JBQLZR010000222.1:0-17941 GCF_052168375.1 Glycocaulis sp. | reverse complement strand
GCCCTTTGCGCGGCGCAGGCAGTCGAAGCCGGCGTGCAGGCGGCCCTCATGGCGCCCACCGAAATCCTTGCCCGGCAGCATGCCGCCGTGCTGACGCCGCTACTGGAGGCAGCAGGCATACGCGTCGTTACGCTTACAGGACGCGACAAGGGCCGGGCACGGGCAGAACTTTCCGATGCGATTGCCAGCGGAGAGGCGCACGTCGTGTGCGGCACACATGCGCTCTTTCAGGATGCGGTGAGCTTTAATGATCTGGGACTCGTCATCATTGACGAGCAGCACCGCTTTGGCGTGTCCGACCGCAAACGTCTCGCGGCGAAGGGTCTGGCACCTGATACGCTGGTCATGAGTGCTACGCCGATACCGCGCACCCTGACGCTTGCCGTCTATGGCGATCTGGATGTCTCTCGCCTGGATGAAAAGCCGGCAGGGCGCATTCCGCCGACGACCCGTGTCATTCCCGGCGAAAGGCTGGATGACGTCATCGACGGGCTGGGCCGCGCTGTCGCGAAGGGAGAGCGGGCCTACTGGGTCTGCCCTCTGGTGGAGGAGAGCGATGTCTCAGACCTTGCCGCCGCAGAGGAACGCTACCACTTGCTCTCCAATACCTTGCGGGCGCGCATAGGCCTGCTGCACGGGCGCATGGCAGCCCGCGACAAGGAGCGCATCGCCCGGTCTTTCCGCGATGGTGAAATCGACATTCTCGTGGCCACTACGGTCATCGAGGTCGGGGTCGATGCACCCGATGCCACCATCATGGTGATCGAGCATGCCGAGCGGTTCGGCCTCGCCCAGCTCCATCAGTTGAGGGGCCGCGTCGGGCGCGGCGACAAGCCTTCGTCCTGCCTCCTGGTCTATCACGACAAGCTCGGCGAGACCGCTCAGCGCCGCCTCGAGATCATGCGCGAGAGCGATGATGGCTTCTTCATCGCGGAAGAAGACTGGAAACTGCGCGGGTCAGGCGATCCGCTGGGCCTGCGCCAGTCCGGCCTGCCCGATTACCGGTTTGCAGACCTGGCCGCCCATGCAGGCCTCCTTACCGCTGCCAGCGACTATGCGAAGCTGGAGGCAGCCCGCGCCGAACCGCTGAAAGGGCCGCGCGGCGAGGCTCTGCGCACCCTGCTTTACCTCTTCGAGCGCGATGAAGGCATCCGCCTGATGCGCTCGGCTTGAGCGTCAGATCTAAGTGTTCGGGCGCGGCGCGTCCTCTCCCGCCTCCGGATCATCCGGCATCACCGACGACCCTGCAGGATGGGCGCCTTCCGGCAAACGGTCCGGCGTCACAAGGCCAAACGAGATGATCAGCTTGGCTGCTTCCTCGATGGTGATGTCGAGCGGTATCGCCTTCGAACGGGGCACGAACAGAAGGAAGCCGGAGGTCGGGTTGGGCGTGGTCGGCACGAACACACCGATGACCTCGTCCTTGCCCTTGCCGACATGATGCCGGATGGCCCCGCGCCCGTGCGAAGCCACGAATGCGACGGCATAGCTGCCGGCCATCGGGTATTCAACCAGCACTACTTCCTTGAAGGCATTGTTCTGGGCGCCCAGAACCGTCTCGACGAGCTGCTTGAGCGCGCCATAGATATTGCGCACCAGTGGCATCGTGTTGACGATGCGTTCGCCCACAGCCAGCAGGCTGCGCCCGAAAATATTCGCCGCCAGCGCGCCCAGAAGGGTGAGGCCGAGCACTGCAATGATGAGACCCATACCCGGCAACGCGAAGGGCAGATAGGTCTCCGGGTTGTAGCGGTCCGGGATGAGCGGCTTGATCGTCGAATCAACGAAAGTGATGAAGGCATAGATCAGCCAGACCGTTACGGTCACCGGCGTGGCGACGATAATGCCTGTCAGGAAGCTGTTGCGGAGCCAGCGGAGCACGTAAGTCAGTCTCCCGTCATCTAAGGGGTTACCCGGACGGGCCAGATGATGGCAAACTTGGTGCGGGACTGCCAGCACGCCTGGCGGTTGGGGTGGCGGTACAACAGGAATAATCTTCGATGCAAAGGCAGCTTGTGCAGCTTCGCCCGGTCCAGATCATCATCGCACTCGCAATCGCGGCCCTGCTGGTGCTGCTGGCTGTGGCCAGCTGGCTGATGCGCGACCAGATCTATCAGAGCTTCCTTGATCCGGGGGTGCCGTTTCAGACTTATGATCCGCCTGCAGCGCCGGACTACGCTGACGCGGACGCATGGGCGGTCCGGCCCTTCGTCTCTGCGCTCGGCGATGAAGAGCCGGCGGTCTTCTTCGTCCATCCGACCCTGCATACGGGCGGGGAACACTGGAACGCGGCGCTCGACCGGCGCAGCCACCGCGAACGGCTGGAGCGGGTTTATCTGCCGAATTTTGCAGGCCCCTTTGCCGAAACGGGTGCCATCTTCGCGCCGCGCTACCGTCACGCGGCGCTCTACGCCTTCATGAATAATCGGGAGGACTCGCTGCAGGCGCGCCAGCTTGCCTACGAGGATGTCCGCGCGGCCTTCAGCCAGTTTCTGACCGATATCGGAGATGAACGCCCCATCATTCTGGCAGGCGCCGGACAGGGCGGCGGTCACGTCACCGGCCTGCTGCTGGACGTGGTTGCACCTGATGCGGGCCTGACGAGCCGGCTGGTGGCAGCCTATGTGCTGGAATCGCCCGTCGCCGCATCGCTGTTTGACGGCCCGCTGGCATCGATCCCGCTGTGCTCTGCGCCGGATAACATTCGCTGCGTGATCACCTGGATGGCGGTTCAGCCCGAAGAAACCGCGCGCATCGAGGCAATCGCCGAACGCAGCATGGTCTGGACGGCACCCGGCGAGCTGGCTTCAACCTCGGGAACCGCGCTGGCCTGCGTCAATCCGCTGAGCTGGAACCTCTCTGGCGAGCCGGCTCCGGCCCGTCTTCACAGGGGCGGAGCAGCGGCTGAGGGACTGGAGCTGGGTGAGCGCCCCTCGCCTCTGGCCAGCCAGACCGGCGCGCAGTGCCGTGATGGGCTACTTTTCGTCGACATGCCGCGCTCGCGCACGCTGCGCCGCCCGTCCCGGCTGGGCGAGGTGCGCCGCGTGGCGCCCTTCAACCTCTTCTATGCCGATATCGAAGCGGATGTGACCCGCCGCGCCGAAATCCTGGCCAACACGCTGGCCGAGGAGCGCCGCTGGGCGCCTGACCTGCCTGAGGCCGAGGAAATTGAAATCGTGCCGGTGCGCCCGATCGACTAGAACCAGGCTGGCGCCTAGCGGCGGTCGGCCTTCATCTTCTCGACAAGCGCTGTCGTGGAGAAACCTGCCTGCAACGGCGCGATCACGATTTCGCCCCCGCGCGAGCGGATGAAGTCTGCACCCGGCAGATCGTCTGGCTTGTAGTCCGCGCCCTTGACCAGCACGTCCGGAGCGATGGCGCGGATCAGTGCTTCTGGCGTGTCTTCTTCAAACACCACCACACGGTCGACGCTCTCGAGCGCCGCCAGCATTGCGGCGCGATGAGCCGCCGGATTGACCGGACGCCCCTCGCCTTTCAGGCGCGTGACAGAGGCATCGGCATTCAAACCCACGATCAGCCGGTCACACGCCGAACGGGCGTGGCGCAGGGACGCGACATGGCCGGGGTGGAGAATGTCAAAGCAGCCATTGGTGAAACCAACCTTGAGCCCGTCCCGGTGCCAGGACTGCACCGTGTTAACAGCTTGCGCCCGCGTCAGCACACGCCAGTCCGCATCGCCCGCACCGCGAATGGCATTGTCGAGCAACTCCTCCGGCGAGACGGTCGCCGTACCCGGCTTGCCAACCGCCGTTCCGGCAGCAAGGTCTGCTAGGCCGATCGTGTCTTCCAGGGGTAGTCCCGCGGCCACACCTAGCGAGAGTGCCGCGAGCGCCGTATCGCCTGCACCGGAGACGTCATAGACCGAACGCGGACGCGCGCGGTGATGGCGCACCTCTCCATCCTCAATGAAGCTCATGCCAAGCCCGCCACGGGTGACAACGAGGGCGGGTGTCAGGGCGAGACGGTCCTTGAGAGCTTTCAGTGCGATCTCGACTTCGGGGTCCGTGGCAACCGGCAGGCCCACTTCCTCCTCCAGCTCCTGCGCGTTCGGCTTGATGAGGGTCGCTCCATCATACCGGCTGTAATCATCGCCGCGCGGATCAACGCAGACAGGCTTTCCTGCCTTGCGCGCGAGTGCAATCACTTCGCGGCAGACTTCCCGGGCCAGCATGCCCCGCCCATAATCGGAAAGGATCACCACGTCAGCGTCTGCAAGCGCAGCAGACACTGCGGCCAGAACCGCGCGCGTGCTGGGCGCATCAATCTGCGTGCCCGGATCGCAGTCGACACAGAACATCTGCTGTCCGGCTGACACATAGCGCGTCTTGGTCGGCGTCTTGCGCCCGTCCTGGCGCACAATGGTGCAGGCGTACGAGCCACAGGCATTGAGCAGGTCTTCAGCAACATCGCCGTCGCCATCCTTGCCGGCCACGCTGACAACGCTCGCCACCCCGCCGAGGCTGATAATGTTGCGGACCAGATTGCCTGCTCCGCCGAGCATGCGTTCCCGGCGCGACTCCGAAAGCACCGGAACAGGCGCCTCACGGGAGATGCGCTTCACATCCCCGTACACAAAGGAATCCACGATGACATCGCCCACCACAAGCGCACGCTTGCCAGCGATGGCACCCAGCAGGATGGAGGCGGTCTGACGATGCATGCCGGGCCTAGATCGCTGCCAGCGGGTTGGCCTTGGCCATGCGGTCGAACGCCAGAAGATCGCCGGCTATCGCCTCGAAATTCTTCAGCGGGATCATGTTGGGTCCATCCGACGGCGCATGGTCGGGATCAGGGTGGGTTTCCATGAACACGGCAGCGACGCCGATGGAAACGGCTGCACGGGCCAGATACGGCACGAACTCGCGCTGACCGCCGGATGAACTGCCCTGCCCGCCAGGCTGCTGGACCGAGTGAGTGGCATCAAAGACGACCGGGCAGCCGATCTGCGCCATGATCGGCAGGGCACGCATGTCCGAGACCAGCGTGTTGTAGCCAAAGCTCGCACCACGCTCGCAGGCGAACACATTGCCATTGCCCGCGCCGGTGATCTTGGCGACGACATTCTTCATGTCCCACGGCGCGAGGAACTGTCCCTTCTTGACGTTGATCGCCTTGCCGGTCCGCGCAGCCGCAATCAGAAGATCGGTCTGGCGGCACAGAAAGGCCGGAATCTGCAGCACATCAACGGCCTGCGCGGCGATGGCGCACTGCTCGGCGGTGTGAATATCAGTGAGAACCGGCAGGCCGGTCTTTTCACGGATTTCGGCAAAGATCGGCAGGGAATCTTCCAGCCCGATCCCGCGCTGCGCGTTCGCACTGGTGCGGTTCGCCTTGTCGAACGAGGTCTTGTAGATGATCTGGCAGCCGAGGCGGTCGCCGATCTCCTTCAGCGCCTGCGAAACTTCCAGCCCGTGCTGACGGCTTTCCAGCTGGCACGGTCCGGCGATGAAGGTCAGTGGGCGTGAATTGCCGATTTCGTAGGGCGAGTGGTCACCACGCGTCAGCGTGACAACGGCATTGGGAGACGTCATGACTGGCCGGTCTTTCCTTGCAGATGCAGCGCGGCACCAGTCCGGCTGATCCGCGCCCGATTTGTTTTCGTAATAGCTGACATAGGCATTTTCGTCATCCTTGCACTGCGGCTTCCTTTAACGTGTCCAATTCAAGTCATTCAGCATCCTCTCCCGTCCTCGTCTGGTTCCGTCAGGACCTGCGCCTTGCCGACAATCCGGCCCTGAATGCCGCCGTACATAGCGGCGCCCCGGTTGTCTGCCTGTATGTACTGGATGATGCCACGCCGGGCCGGTGGATGCCGGGCGGCGCGTCACGCTGGTGGCTGCACCACAGCCTCAAATCGCTCGATCAGTCTTTGCAGGCAATCGGCGGGCGGCTGGTGCTCCGGCGCGGCGATGCGCTCAAGGTCGTAACGGGCCTCGCCCAGGAATTGCAGGCACGCGCAGTCTACTGGAACCGTTGCTACGAACCCTACGCCCGTGCCCGCGACACGAAGATCAAGGCGCAGATCCGGGACGCAGGATACGAGGCAGAAACCTTCAACGGCTCGCTGATGCGCGAGCCTTGGGAAGTCACGACCAAAGATGGTGGCCCCTACCGGGTCTACACGCCCTATTTCCGCGCATTGTCCGCTCAAATTGACGATATCGCCCTCCTGCCCGCCCCGCAAAAACTGAATGACGGCTCTGCCGGGCTGCACTCGGACGGGCTGACAACGTGGGACTTGCTCCCGACAGCGCCGGACTGGGCGTCGGGCTTTACGCCAGTCTGGACACCGGGCGAGACCGGCGCGCACAAGCGTCTCGGGGCGTTCGCTGCAAAGTGCGCGAGCCAGTATGATGCCAAGCGCAATCTTCCAGGCATCGCGGGCACGTCCCGGCTCTCACCGCACCTGCATTTTGGGGAAGTCTCTCCGCGCCAGGTCTGGAGCCACGTCGTCAGCAATGTGGCCCCGGGATCGGGACGCGAAACCTTCCTGAAAGAGATTGGCTGGCGGGAGTTTTCCTACAGCCTTCTTTATCACTTCGACGATCTACCTGAATCAAATTACCAGTCAAAATTCAACGACTTTCCGTGGGATTTTGATGAGAACGCCTTCAAACGCTGGACCCGCGGCCAGACCGGCTACCCTATTGTCGATGCCGGCATGCGCCAGCTCTGGCAGACCGGCTGGATGCACAACCGCGTGCGCATGATCGTTGCCTCCTTCCTCACCAAGCATCTGCTGATGGACTGGCGCCGGGGCGAGGAATGGTTCTGGGATACGCTTGTCGATGCCGATCTCGCGAGCAATTCGGCAAGCTGGCAATGGGTGGCGGGATCGGGCGCCGATGCCGCACCCTATTTCCGGATTTTCAATCCGGTCACACAAGGCGAGAAGTTCGACGCCTCGGGCGACTATGTGCGCCACTGGGTGCCAGAGATCGCCGCGCTGCCGGACAAGCATCTGCACGCCCCCTGGGCGGCGCCATCTGACGTGCGTGCCAAGGCCGGTATCGTTCTGGGCCGTGACTACCCCCACCCTGTTGTTGATCATGGCAAGGCACGCGAACGTGCGCTGGCCGCTTACGCTTCACTGAAGGACGCCGCATGAGCACGATTGAACCCATCCTGAAGCGTTCCTCGCGCATTGCGGTGGTCGGCGCCGGCGTTTCCGGCCTTGGTGCAGCCTGGGCCCTGCGCGGGCTCCACCAGGTCACGCTTTATGAGAAAGACAGCCGTCTGGGCGGTCACGCCAACACGGCAGTCGTCGATCATGCCGGGCAGGAAACGGCTGTCGACACGGGCTTCATCGTGTTCAACCGGCTGAACTACCCGAACCTGACGGCTCTCTTCGCCCATCTGGGGATCGAAACGCATCGCACCGACATGAGCTTCGGCTTCAGCCTTGATGGCGAGTGCGAGTGGTCGTCCAACGGGCTGGGCGGTCTTTTTGCGCAAGCGTCAAACCTTTTCCGCCCATCCTTCGTGGGCATGCTTCGCGATGTCCTGCGCTTCAACAAGCGCTCCATCAGCGATCTGGAAGCGGGCATCCTGACCGGACTCTCGCTCGGCCAGTATCTTGACCTCTATGCGTTCGGCACAGCCTTCCGCGAGCAATACCTCCTGCCCATGGGCGCGGCGATCTGGTCGGCCAGCGAAAGCGACATGGCGGACTATCCGGCCGAAGCCTTCGTGCGTTTCTTCAGGAACCACCGCCTGGTCAATGCCAGCCGCCCGAAATGGGAAACCGTCGTCGGCGGCAGCCAGACCTATGTCCGCGCGCTCTGGCGCGACATGGAGGCCTCCGGTGTGCAACGGCGCAGCGGCGCCGTCAGCGTGACCCGCCTCCGGTCTGGCGGCGTCCAGATTCTCGATGCGGACGGCAATGCCGAGCGCTATGACGAGGTAATCCTCGCCTGCCATTCCAGTGAGGCCCTTGCGCTCCTCTCAGATGCCGATGCCGATGAGCGCGAAATGCTCGGCGCCATCCCCTACAGCGCAAACATAGCCATCCTGCACCGGGACGAGAGCTTCCTGCCCCGCCGTAAGGGTGCGCGGGCGGCCTGGTGCTACATGCGGGACGGGAAAAGCGGCGAAGCTGCAGTTACCTATGACATGAACCGGCTCCAGCACATCGACCCGGCAGAACCCATGCTGGTCACGCTGAACCCGAAACGCGAGCCGGACCCGACCAAAGTGCTGGGCCGCTATAGCTATGACCATCCGCAATTCACGCCTGCCGGACTGGCTGCGCAGCGCATTTTCAATCGCGTACAGGGCGTGCGTAACACCTGGTTTGCAGGCGCGTGGCTGGGCTATGGCTTCCACGAGGACGGACTGCGGTCCGGCTTGCGGGTTGCCCTGCGCCTCGGCGGCGCAATCCCATGGACATTCGCAGACGGCGACATCACCGGTGGCGAGTGGGGCGACCGCGACGCTGCGCGTCTCCAAGATGCGCCTGCCATGCTGGCTGAATGATGACGATGCCGCCGGCCAGCCTCTATATCGGCCATACGGTACACGAGCGTTCTGCGCCCTTCCTGCACCGCTTCCGGTACCGTATTGCCATGATGATGCTGGATCTGGACCAGCTTGATGCCGCAGGACGGGCATCCCGCCTGTTTTCCATCGGACGGTTCAACCTGTTCAGCTTCCGCGAGCGCGACCATGGCCCACGCGATGGCAGCTCCCTGAAGTCCTGGGTTCTGGAGCGTCTCTCCGGTTCCGGCGTGGAGCAGGCCGTCGCCCGCGTCCGGCTCTTATGTTCGCCGCGCGTCCTGGGCTACGTCTTCAACCCGATCTCGCTCTACCTCGCCGACAATGCGGACGGCGAGACGATTGCCGTGATCTATCAGGTCCACAACACGTTCGGTGATGCTCACGCCTATGTGGCGCCGCTGGACGGAACGACACCAGCCCGGCACAGCGCGCAGAAGCGCTTCCACGTATCACCCTTCTTTCCCGTCACGGGACGTTATGACTTCACCTTGCGCGAGGCAGACGGACAGCTTTCCCTTGTCATCAACAAGGTGGAAGCAGAGGGCCGGGACTTTCTGGCGACGATGCAGATGCAGGCGCGCGCGTTGACATCCGCAAACCTTGCCAAGCTCTTCGCGTCACAACCGTTTTCGACCCTGAAGACGATCAGCGCCATCCATTTCGAGGCCTTGCGCCTTGTGCTCAAGGGTGCCCGCTACCACCGCCGGCCGGAACCGCCACGCGATGACACGAAAATCACCGCGACCACGCATCCAACCGGTCCGCTTGGACGTAAACCGTAATAATCGCTATATTGGACCGGCTGTCGCCGGGAGGGCCCCGTGATGACCGATGCAAGTCTTTCAAGTTTTGACCCTGCCCTCAGCTTGCGGGCCTGCCGGGAAACCATATCCCGGCTGAGAGGCGTGCCCCGCCTGTTCAAGGCTGGCCTCACCCTTCTGCTCAAATTCGGTACCGGTTCCCTGACGGTGATCCTTCCGGACGGGCGCAGCCTGCACTTCCAGGGCGCGAACCCGGGCCCCGATGCGACCATGCAGGTGCATGATTACGCCATGGTGCGCCGCGTATTTGCAGGCGGCGATGTCGGCTTTGCCGAATCCTACATGGCCGGTCAGTGGAGCACACCAGACCTTGCCAACGTGCTTCAGGTTTTCTCCGCAAACCTCGATAACACAAAAGATATTGAAAAGGGTCGACCCCTTACCCGTCTGGCGCACTGGATATGGCACCGGCTTCGGGCCAATACACGCTCGCAGGCCCGCAAGAATATCGAGGCCCACTATGATCTGGGCAATGATTTCTACGAGTTGTGGCTAGATCCGACCATGACCTACTCGGCGGCGCGCTTCACCGCGCCCGAACTTGGCCTGGAAGCTGCCCAGACAGAGAAATACGGAAGCCTTGCGCGTCTCATCGGTCTGGAGCGCGGCATGCATGTCCTCGAGATCGGCTGTGGCTGGGGTGGCTTTGCCGAATACGCCGCAGGCACTGTCGGCGCGCGCGTCACCTGCCTTACCCTCTCGCCTGCACAGCGCGATTACGCGATTGCCCGTATGGAGCGCGCAGGCCTGTCAGAGGCTGTCGAGATCAAGCTGCAGGACTATCGTGACGAGACTGGTCAGTATGATGCTGTCGCCTCGATCGAGATGTTCGAGGCTGTCGGCGAGGAGTATTGGCCGGCCTATTTCGCGAAGGTCCGCGAGGTGCTGAAACCCGGCGGCAAGGCAGGTCTGCAGATCATCACGATCCGCGATGATCTGTTTGACAGCTATCGCAAGCGTGCTGACTTCATCCAGCGCTACATTTTCCCCGGTGGCATCCTGCCGAGCGTGGAGCGCCTTGACGGCGAATTTGCCAAGGCAGATCTGCGTCTGAATACGCGCGAAATGTTCGGCATTGATTATGCCGACACGCTGGCCTGGTGGATGGAGCGCTTCCAGGACGCCTGGCCGCGCGTCGAGCCCATGGGCTTCGACACGCGCTTCCGCCGTATGTGGGAATTCTATCTCGCCTATTGCGAAGCCGGCTTCCGCACCGGCCGCATTGATGTCGGCCAGTTCGTGCTGGAACGCAGCTAGCGCGCCCCGGTCAGACCGGCTTGTTCCAGCCGGTCTGGCGCCGTACCAGGCCGATCGACCAGCTATAGGGAAGCGCATAGATCGCCTTCAGCGCCCAGGTGAAGCGGCGCGGGAAGGTGATCTCGAAGCGCCTGGATCGCAGACCTGAGGCAATACGCCGGGCTGCTGTTTGCGCGCTGATCATGAAGGGCTTCGGGAAAGCATTGTCGTCCTGCGCCGGCGTCTCCACAAAGCCGGGCGTGATGACCTGACAGAGCACACCATAGCGGTGCAGTTCCAGACGCAGGCAAGCCGCCATGTTCACAAGGGCAGCCTTGCTGGCACCATAGGCCGACGCCGTCGGCATACCGCCAAAAGCTGTCGCTGATGAGACGATCGCGATCTGACCCGACCTGCGCTCGCTCATGCGCGGTGTCAGCGCGCACAGACAGGCCGCCGTACCCTTCAAATTCACATCAAACGTTTTCGCGTATGCCTCGTAAGACGGGTTCTCGGCGTTGATCGACACATAGATCCCGGCATTGAGCACAGCCAGCGCGATGGGGCCGTGTGCCGCCTCGATGTCCTTCACCGAGGCCTCCACGGCCTCAGGATCGGTGAGATCGACCGCGTGCGCGACGAGGCGGCCCTTGCCGGTATAGGCGCTGGCAATCGCGTCGAGCTTGTCCTTGCTGCGCGCGGATATGATCACCGTCCAGCCCTGTCTGGCCAGTTGCTGGCTCAGCGCCTCGCCAATGCCGGAACTGCCACCTGTTACCCAGGCCACGCCATCTGACGGTTTCATCACTCGCGGGCTCATGAGGCTTTCCTTCTGGCGTCGCCAATACCGATGGATTCGAGAAAACGCGCGCTGTCGGACTGGATTTCCCGGCGGCGCTCGTCACTGAAACGATTGAGGTTGGACAGGATCGGGCCAAGACGGCGATTGCCTTTCAGCCGCCCCTCATTCTCGATCATGAAATTCCAGTAGAGGTAATTGAACGGACAGGCCTTTTCCCCGGCCTTGGCCTTCACGTCATAGCGGCATTTGCCGCAATGATTGCTCATCCGGTCGATATAGGCGCCGCTGGCGGCATAGGGCTTGGTGGCCATGATCCCGCCATCGGCATAGAGCGCCATGCCGTGCGTGTTGGGCGCTTCGACCCACTCGAACGCATCGGCATAGACCGCCAGATACCACTCATTCACCTCGACCGGGTCGATCCCCGCGAGCAGGGCAAAATTACCCGTCACCATCAGGCGCTGGATATGATGGGCATAGGCGTGCTTGCGCGTCGTCGTCACAACGTCGGCGACGCACGCCATGTCCGTATCGGCCGTCCAGTAGAACTCCGGCAACGGCCGGCTGGCCTCGAGCGCGTTGCGGCTCAGATATTCCGGCATGAAGTGCCAGTAGATACCGCGGACATATTCGCGCCAGCCAATGATCTGGCGGATGAAGCCTTCAACCGCATTGAGGGGCGCCTTGTCCGCTTTCCAGGCAGCTTGCGCGGCCTCGCAAACCTCGCGCGGATCCAGCAGCCCGCAATTCATGTAAAGCGAGAGGACGGAGTGGAAGAGAAAGCCCTCCCCCTCGTGCAACGCGTCCTGATAGTCGCCAAAATCGGGCAGCGCCTTTGTGATGAACCAGTCAAGCTGTTCCAGAGCCGCTTCGCGTGTGACTGCGTAGCCGAAGGGTTCGATATCGCCGAAGCCCTTGGCAAATTCCGTCTCGACGAGCGCCATGACCTCGCGGGTCATCTCATCAGGCTCTACCCAGCTGCGTTCGGGTATAGAGATGCCTTGCGGCAAGGCCTTCCGGTTTTCCGCATCGAAATTCCACTGGCCGCCCTCAGGCTCGTCACCGTCCATGAGCAGGCCGGTCTCCCGGCGCATCTCGCGATAGAAGTATTCCATGGTCAGGCGCTGCTTGCCCTTGGCCCAGCGCGCAAATCGGTCATGGCTGCAGATGAAACGGTCATCGCTGCGCATCTCAACCGGCACCTCGAACCGGTCCGGCCACTCGCGCATTACCTCCATCAGGCGGTATTCGCCCGGCTCGGTATGAATGACCCGTTCCAGTTCCGGATGATCGGCGAGCGCCCGTTCAACTTCACCTTCCAGACTGTGCGAATTGTCCGGGTCATCGAGCGCGACATAACGGACCTGCAGCCCTTTTTCGCGCAGACGCTCGGCAAAATGACGCATGGCCGAGAAAATGAAGACCAGCTTCTTGCGGTGATGAGGCACATAACCTGCCTCCTCACGCACTTCGGCCATCAGGACGAGGTCATCCTTGCGTGCGCCTTCCAGCGCCGACAGCCCGTCACTGAGCTGATCGCCAAGGACGAGCCGAAGCGCTGGCATCACGCAGAAGCCGGATTGGCCTGGCGAACATAGCGAATGCTCTGGCCACGCGCCTCGAAGGCGCAGCCTGCCCAGAAGCCATTCTCGTCATACCAGAGGTCAACCGTCAGCGTGCCCTCAAGGCGGATTCGGCGGGCGCGGATCGTACCGCCATCGGCTTCGATCTCTTCAAAGCCCATATCCGTGATTTCCACCGGCATGGCATCACCATGCTCGGTGTTGAGGATCTGCCCGAGATCCTCCTCATACCCGCGCCAGTGGGATGACGGGATGATGTCGGCGGGCAGGGTTTCAGTGTGGGTTTCGCCTTCCGGCAACACGCCCTCGCTGACAATGCCGCTGCCATCATTGACAGCCTCGACGGGGAAGCGGTCGCCATCCTTCAGGGTTTCACCTTCGAGCGCCACCAGCTGGCCATCACGCCAGCGTTCGACGGAATCATGCTCGTAGCGGAAAACCGTAACCGGGCCGAAACCTGCCTGCAGGCGCACCGATACTTGCGCCACCAGCTCGTCGCCGTCGCGCGAGAAGCGCACCTCATGCGTACCGAAATCGGAATTGCCGCGATACACGTTGAAGCGGATCGTCTCACCCCCCTGAGGGTCAGCCAGGATTGCGGCGAACGAGGCAGATGACAGCGCCAGAACGCACGCCGCAGCGGCAAACGAAGCTTTCAACATGAACGGTCTCCATCTTCTGACCTGCTCGGGCAGGCGCATCGAGCAGCAGTCATTGTTCCTTGTCAGTGACGCCGACGCGCAGAGCCGGCCAGCCGGTCCACGAGCGCATAGAGCGGATTGACCGGCTTCCAGCTTCCCATGCTTACCGTCAGGCAGATGCACGGGTCATCGCCCTGGACTGCCGGCCGGTGACGCATGCCGGGCATGGCGCTGCACAGATCACCCGCCTGGTACAACGCATGCCCGTCGTGAAACGCTCCAGTCAGTACCAGCGTCAGTTCTTCAGCCCCGTGATCGTGATGCGGGATACCGCCGCCGGGTTGAAGAAGCACAAGGCTTACTTCCACACGCTCATCGCTGACGGCATCAAGAGGAATTTCACGAACGCCGCCCAGACGCTTTGCCCAGTCCAACCCGCCATCGGCGGACCGCTCGAGATACGGGCTGAGCGCCCGCGGCAATCCCGTTGCCGCATCAATCGGATCGTCTTCGCCGCGCGCCGGAACGGCGCGGACGGATGCCCGCTCCAGAACCGCATCGAACGCGCCAGCAGACAGGCTGGCAGGCGCCAGGGAGGCCAACATGCCGCCAAATCCGCTCTCGATATCGCGCACACGTGTCGCGGCCTCGATGTTGAGCGCGCTCTGACATTCCGCCAGCAGGCGAAGCGCTGCCGGTCCTGAACCGGCGGCATAATCGAGAAGGTAGGCGTCTTGCACGGCAGGCACTGTTGAATGTCTCCAATGGGTGTTCAGCATTTCTTACGCGTGACGGCCTTGACCGGATCAGTCAGAACTCTAGGCAGAGATACTGTTTGCGCTGTTTCGGGATGCTTTCATGTCCACTACTCCTCCGGCCCGCTCCGTCATCGATCTGATCGGCAACACGCCGCTCGTCCGGTTGAACGCCGCAAGCGACGCGACTGGATGCGAAATCCTTGGAAAGGCGGAGTTTTTGAACCCCGGCGGATCGGTGAAGGACCGGGCAGCTCTCGGCATTGTGCGCGCGGCCGAAAAGAGCGGCGCCCTGAAACCCGGCGGCACGATCGTCGAAGGCACGGCAGGCAATACCGGTATCGGCATCGCCATGGTCGCCTCCGCGCTGGGGTATCGCAGCGTGATCGTGTTTCCTCGCACGCAGTCGAAGGAAAAGCGCGATGCCATCGTGCTGGCGGGCGCCGAGCTGATCGAGGTTGATGCGGTTCCCTACGCCAATCCCAATCATTATGCGCGCTATTCAGGGCGTCTCGCCGAGGAACTCAACGCCAGCGAGCCCAACGGAGCAATCTGGGCCAATCAGTTCGACAACACCGCCAACCGGCAGGCCCATTTCGACACCACGGGCCCGGAAATCTGGGAACAGACGGGTGGAAAGATTGATGGTTTCGTCGCGGCCGTCGGCTCTGGCGGCACGCTGGCGGGCGTCGGCATGTATCTGAAATCAAAAAGCGAGGCGGTTCAGATTGCGCTGGCCGACCCTGGTGGTGCAGCACTCTACGGCTATTACGCGCATGGCGAACTGAAAGCCGAAGGCAATTCCATCACCGAAGGTATCGGCCAGAGCCGGATCACGGCGAACCTTGAAGGAGCTCCGGTCGATCACGCATTTCGTATCCCGGATGAGGAAGCGCTGGAAATCCTCTACCATCTCGTCCAGCACGAAGGTCTGTGCCTGGGTGGCTCTGCCGGCATCAACATTGCCGGCGCCATACGCCTCGCCCGCAAGCTCGGGCCGGGCCACACGATCGTGACCATTCTGTGTGATTCCGGCACCCGCTATCAGTCCAAGCTCTACAACCCGGACTTCCTCAAGGAAAAGGGGCTGCCTGTGCCGCCCTGGATGAAGGGCTAGCGGAACGGCGGCGCATACATCAGCCCGCCCTCATTCCATTGCGCGTTGATGCCGCGCTGCAGGGCGAGGCCTGATTGCGTTCCGAGATTGCGCTCGAATATCTCGCCATAATTGCCGCTGGCCTCGATGGCGCGCCAGGCAAACTCGCCATCCAGATAAAGCCCTTCGGCCAGAGCACCTTCACTACCCAGGAGGCGGCGTATTTCTGCGCTGGCAGCGGTCTCGGCAAGGCCAGAGGCGTTGGCTGCCGTCACGCCATACTCCTCAGCCGCGACAAGTGCAAAAAGCACCCAGCGGACAGCATCGGCGAATTTCTGGTCGCGCGAGGCGACGACCGCGCTCAAAGGTTCCTTGGAGATGACATCGGGCAGGATCACATGGGCATCCGGCTCCGCGAGCGTCATGCGCATGCCCGCCAAGCCCGACAGATCGTTGCTCAGCGCATCGCATTCACCCCGGCCATAGGCGTTAAGGCCAGCCCGGACAGTTTCCACCTCGACAAGCTGGAATGTCAGCCCGTTACCGGCGGCGTAATCGACGAGATTGAGTGCCGTCGTGGTGTCCTGCAGCACGCAGATGCGCGCGCCATCAAGCTCGTGCGCGCTTGTGATCGCGAGATCACGCGGCACCAGAAAGCCCTGCCCGTCATAATAGTAGACACCGGCAAAGCTGAAACGCTCCATTGCATCGCGCGAGAGCGTCCAGGTCGTGTTGCGCAACAGGATGTCGACATCGCCTGCGGCCAGAGCATCCAGACGTTCCTGCGTGGTCAGGGGAACAAGCTGGATACGATCCGGGCTACCGAGAAAAGCCGCTGCGTAGGCCCGGCACAGATCGACCTCGAAGCCGGCCCAGTTGCCGTCCTCGTCCTGACGGGCAAAGCCCTGCAATCCGGTATCGACACCGCATCGCACAACGCCGCGTTCGCGCAGCTCGTACATCTGCGTGCCAAGCTCTGCCGTCTGGCTCTGCGATACGGAAAACCCTAGCGCAAAGGCAGTCGCGGCCCGCGCAAGCCTGCGGGGCATCAGAAAGTCGAAGAAAGCTGTTGGCATCATGGTGCGGTCCGCCCTAAAGGCTGACAGAATACGGGTTTAGCGAACAGGAGCGGCGGCGTCGACATGAAACGCGATACGCGCATCATCCACTCTGGCCGCAGCAATGAGGGAGACGGGCTGGTAAATCCGGCAATCAAGCGCGCGTCCACGGTGCTGGCTCCCACTACATCAGAGCTGTATGAACCCACAGGCACACGGCGGCATTATGGCCGCGGCGGCATCGCCCCGAATGGAGAACTTCGTGCCGCGATTCGCGGTCTTTATGACGCCGATCACTGCGCCCTCGCCCCGTCAGGCCTCGCAGCTGTCGTGCTGGCCATCCGCACGGCCATAAACGGCCCGGGAGACGCGCTGATCAGTGATGGCGTGTATGGCCCCGTGCGCCGCTTCTGTGACGAGGAATTGCCCCGCCTCGGTGTGAAGCCGGTCTATTTCGAGCCCGGGATCGGCACGGGCATCAGCTCACTCATTACATCCCAAACCGTAGCCATCATACTGGAATCGCCCAGCTCTCTGACATTCGAACTGCAGGATGTGCCCGCGATTGCGGCCATTGCCCGCGATGCCGGCATACCAACCGTGATCGATGACACCTGGACGGCAGGCCTGTTGATGAACCCGCTAGAGCTGGGCGTCGACTTTGCTGCCCAGGCCCTTACCAAATATGTCGGCGGCCATTCCGACTTCCTGATGGGATCAGTCGTGGGCCGTAGCGAAAAGGCGCGCGAACTCGCAACGCGCGAAACGGTATATGGCCTGCATGTGTCGCCCGACGATGCCTTTCTGGCTTTACGCGGACTTCGCACCCTGCCCTTGCGCATTGAACGGTCCGAAGCGGCATCGCTGGAAATCGCCCGGCGGCTGGAGGCGCATCCGAAAGTGTCCCGCGTCCTGCATCCAGCCCTGCCGAGCCATCCCGATCATCACCTGTTCCAGCGCGACATGAGTGGCGGGTCGGGCTGTTTCTCCTTCATCCTGAACGGTATTGATGCCCGCGGCGGCGAACGCGTCATCGACAGCCTGCGCCTTTTCGGGATCGGCTTCTCATGGGGTGGCTATGAAAGCCTCGCGCTCGCCTGCGACCGGCAGATACGCCGTACCGCCGCGCCCTGGAAGGCCGAAGGCGCGCTTCTGCGTCTCACGATCGGTCTGGAAGATATCGAGGATTTGTGGGCAGACCTGGAACAGGCCCTCGCCAAAGCATAACAGCCGGGGAAATGGTCGGAGCGGCGGGATTCGAACCCACGACCCCTGGTCCCCCAGACCAGTGCGCTAACCGGGCTGCGCCACGCTCCGACTCATCAGGCACCTTCGCAAGGGGGGTCAGCGCGAAGGAGCGGTCTTATAGGCTGGCGAACTTGCGCTTGGCAACACGGCTTTCCAGCCCGCATTAGCCGCGCGCAGCCAGAGC
>NZ_JBQLZR010000221.1:0-7193 GCF_052168375.1 Glycocaulis sp. | reverse complement strand
GCCAAGCACCTGAAAAAGGCTCTCGAAAGCCTGGCCGAGGAAGGTGTGACCCAGCTCTTCCGCCTGCAGGTCGGCGGCGACTTCGTCGTTGGCGCCGTTGGCGCGCTGCAGATCGACGTGATGGCCGAGCGCGTGGCGGCCGAATACGGGCTGGAAGTCACCTTCGAGCCGAGCCCCTACGAGACCGCGCGCTGGATCACTGGCGAGCGTGACAAGCTGGACGCGCTGATCGACCGGCATAAGTCCGCCATAGCCGAGGACATTGATGGCGCGCTCGTCTTCATGGCGAAGAACGCCTGGGAAGTGAACTACACACAGGAGAAATGGCCCGACATCCAGTTCCACCGGGCCAAGGAGCGCCGTGCATGATGGAAACCCTGACCGATCTCTGGGCGATTGTCGTCGATGTCTGGAACACGAGCTTTCTCGGCCTGAATGTCGGTCAGGCGCTGGTGGCGCTGCTGGTGGTGATGCTGGCCTTTGCCGTGCGCGGCCTGTGCGGCTGGATCATCACGAAGTTTCTGATGGCCTACGCCTCCAAGACGACGACCCAGCTCGACGACAAGATCGTCAAGGCGCTGTCCGGCCCGATCCGGATGATCCCGATCATTATCGGCGTCTATGTCGCCGTGCTGATTGTCGGCCTCGACCAGCCCGAAGGCGAGGGGCCGGGCATCAATGTGGTGCGCACGCTAATCGTCGTCGCGATCTTCTGGGCGCTGCACAATGTGGTGACGCCGGTATCCTACCTGTTGAAGCCCTTGCAGCGGGCTCTGGGCCCGGTGCTGGTCGACTGGCTGGCGAAGACCTTGCGCATTCTCTTCATCGTGGTGGGTGTCGGCGCTGTACTGCAGCTCTGGGGCATTCCGGTTGCGCCCATCGTGGCCGGTCTTGGCCTTTTTGGCGTCGCCGTGGGCCTCGGCGCGCAGGACCTGTTCAAGAATCTGATCTCCGGCCTGCTGGTGCTGACCGAAAAGCGTTTCCTTCCAGGTGAGTGGATTCTGGTCGACGGCATCGTCGAAGGCACGGTGGAGCAGATCAATTTCCGCTCTACCCTCGTACGGCGCTTCGACAAGAGTCCGGTCTACGTGCCGAACTCCTACCTGTCGGACGAGGCGGTCACGAACTTCTCGCGCATGACGCACCGCCGCATCCGCTGGATGGTCGGCGTCGAGTACAAGACCACCAAGGAGCAGCTCCAGTATATCCGCGACAAGACGCTGGAATGGCTGGACAATCATCCCGGCTTTGCCAAGCCGCCCGAAGTGGCGACCTTCATGCGGGTGGACAGCTTCGGGCCGTCCTCGATCGACTATCTGCTCTACTGCTTCACCCACACGACGAACTGGGGCGAGTGGCTGGAGCTGAAGGAGGAGCTGGCCTTCGCCCTGAAGGATATCGTCGAGGGCGCAGGCACCGGCTTCGCCTTCCCGTCCACCAGCGTCTACATGGATGACGGGGTGGAAGTGTTCGTGCCGCCCAAGGTCCGCGCCCATGGCCGCAAGGCTGATCCCGATGCCAATCCTGAAGCTGACGAGATGCCCGAACGCATTACGCGCGGCGAGGAAGGCGACAACGATTGAGCCCCGGCAGGCGGAACCGGTAACCGCTCGTCAAGCGGCCTGCATGTCGCGGCGCATCCGCCAGAAGCGCATGGCGCGTTCGGCATCTTCCTTCGCAAGCGCGCTGTAGAGCGCGCCAAGTGCCTGGGCATCCGATGTCAGATTGGCGCGGGTCTGCCCGCGCAGGATGGCGAGGGTCACGAACAGGGCCTTGTCAAAGCCGGCCGCCTTGCAGATCAGGGCCAGCCCGTCCGGACTGTGATGATCGAGCGCGCGCTGGGCGGCGCTGTGATCGACCTCGGCAAGCTCGGCCAGGGCCGCGCAGCACTTCACCCGCTCGCCTTCGCGCAGCAGGCGCACCAGGAGCGAACCGTCGAGTTCCTTGCGCATCCGCCGTGTAGTGACAAAGCGGCGGGCCTCGGTGATGGCCTTGTCTTCGGCAAGGCGGGCCTCCAGCCGGGCATGCGAGGCGGCCATCGCCGCTTCGGCGATCGCAGGATCGAGAGTCTCGAAGCGTTTCAGGATGCGGTCGCGCAGGGAGGATTCCACCACGCCCATCAGATCCCCCAGCAGGTCGGCCGGCGCGTCAGCGCGGTTGACCATGGGGGCTTGCAGGACCGGGCTGGTCTCCGCGCGGCGGGTCACGGTCTCGAAGGCAGAGCGGGAAAGCTGCGCACCATCATTGGCCACGAGGCGCGCCACGGTCTCGTCCGTGCCGTTGGCGACAATCGCGTCGCTGACGCGTTCGGAAACGCTCGAGCGCGCGGTCATGGCGCGGCGATGGTCCTCGCTCGCCTCATTGGCGATGGCGACGAGATCGTCCTCGGTCAGCACACCGGACTGGGCAAGAATGGGCGCGGCCACCTCGATCGCGTCGCGGGCCAGCTGCATGACAAGGCCGCGCGGGGCGAGGGGCGCATCGGCAAAGCGGTGGGCAAGCTCGGCGCGGGCATCCTGCGCCGTCTGGGCGGCCAGCGCAGACAGCACCGCGTCAAACTGTTGATGCTCACCAGAGCCGGACTGCGGCGTTTCATCGAAGAACAGGTCCGTCACTTCACGCAACAGGGCACGGCGCCGCTCGGACGATTTCTCGCGGGCAAGCCCGGTCAGGTGATGAAGTTTGGACTGGATGTTCATGATGCCCCGCAACCTGACCTGTTCAGGTTCGCCTGAGAGGCTAGGCGACGAGGGTAAATGCTTGGTTCGCAAAGCGCCGTTTGGGCGCGTAGCCGCGCCGGATTTGCGTGTCAGGCTTAATTTTCCGGAAACAGCTGGCTCTGGGCGGCTTGTGGCAGGGAACCGCCTTGCGGTGCTGCTGGGGGATGAGGCTCCGATTGCGCCGCCTGTTCGCGTGCGCTTGGCGGGCGTTCGATGGCGCTCTCGATGTGCGCGGCCAGAGCCGGGGAAAGGCCCGTTACCGCTCCGGGAAACGGGCGCGGGGTCAGCGGGGCGTTATGCAGCGTGCAGCGCTGGGGCCAGGCATGGTGCGTCCAGGCCTGGCAGGCCTCGTTATACCCGCACGCGCTGGCACAGGCCTGCCAGGACAGGGACGGCGCGCCTTCCAGCCGGACCAGAACGGCGCCGCGCCTCTCCTCGCCGTGCAGGACAGCGCCGGAGGGAAGCCCGTGCGGGAGAGTGAGGGCAATGGCGAGGAGCGGGATCAACATGCGCCGATTTCGCCCGGAAGGGGTGAAGGAAGCGTTTCGAGGCCTAGTACATCACCATGCAGAACTCGTTGGAGTTCAGAGGCGTCGGGAAGACGTCGCAATGCTCGAACCGGATCAGGCCCAGGCGGCGCAGATGACGCATGTAGTCAGCCATTTCAAAGCAGCTCACCCGCCAGGCATGGACATCGATGAAGCGGCCTTCCTCGACCGTCTTGTAGCCGCGGTCGAGCCGCTCGCCATCGACTTTCAGGCGCGTGACAGGACCGTCCTGCCAGTGCTGGACCGGATCGTTATGGGTGGAATGGGCATAGGCATCGATAATGTCGGCAAGACGATGCTGGGTGCGTTTCGTCCAGTAGGCCTCGAGCACTTCGCCAATGGTCGACGGCGCGATGCTGGCATCGAAGGTGTAACGCCGGTCCGGCACGATCGCCATCATCGCCCCGCCAGGATTGAGCAGGCCGTGACAGGCATTGATGTGACTGATGAGGTCCGGCTGGTGCTCGATCGAGTGCGACGTGAAGACGATGTCGAAGCGATCCGGGATATCGGCGAGCGCCACGTCCTTGCGCAGGTAATGGATCTTTTCCGGCACGCCGTCCGGGCTTTCCTCGGTCTGCGTGATGGCGCGCTGGCGAAGTTCGTCGGCATCGAGAATGTCGAAATAGCGCACATGCTCGCCGGTAAAGCTCGGCTTGTGGCCAGGACCGATCTCCAGGATCGAACCGGCACCATCGGCAAGCGTCAGGAAGGCGGGGCGTTCCGCCAGCGGCGAAGCGATGCGCCCTTCAGCGGCCCCATGCAGCTTGTAGTGCTCCATTGCGGCAAAATAATCGTGCCCTGAAAGGTCCTTGTAGCGGCCCGTATAGAAGGCATGGTCAAAGGTTTCCGGGGCGGTAAACCGCCAGGGCGTGCCGGAGCTGGTGTTCATTTTTGGCTTTCCGAACGGCTTCGTGTTGGCGGCAATAGACTGGGGAATGCCGCACCGGTCAACGCTGCGAACCTGTGCTCACGCTGGCAAAGCTGGCGGCGCTTGCAAATCCCGTTGCATCCCCCACCTGCAAGCGGCTAACGAGACGGCTTGCAATGTGTGAAGGCGAGGGAGCGCGCAATGGGTAGCGAGAAGGCCGGACTGCAGTCACGGCTGAAAGCCTTTGTGGAAAGCGCCCTGTTCCGCAATGCGATTACCGTGCTGATCCTTGTCAACGCCGTGCTGCTGGGTCTGGAAACCTATGATCTGCCAGCCGGTCTCGCGGCGGCGCTTTCCATCACCGACAAGGTGATCGTCTACATTTTCGCTGCCGAGATCGTGCTGAAGCTGGCCGTGCTGCGCCTTGCCTTCTTCCGGTCGGGCTGGAACTGGTTCGACTTCATCGTCGTGGCCATCTCGCTCATCCCGGCGGCTGGTCCGTTTGCAGTGCTGCGGGCCTTGCGGGTGCTTCGCCTCTTCCGCCTGTTCTCGATGGTCCCGGAAATGCGCCGCGTCGTCGTTGCGCTTGGCAAGGCCATTCCCGGAATGGGCTCGATCATGATGGTGCTCGGCCTGATCTTCTATGTCGGCGCGGTGATGAGCTCCAAGCTCTTTGCCGGCACGCACCCCCAGTTCTTCGGCGATCTGGGTGCGGCGGCCTTCACCCTGTTTCAGGTGATGACGCTGGAGAGCTGGTCGATGGGCGTTGCGCGGCCCGTCATCTCCGAGCATCCGCTGGCCTGGGCCTTCTTCGTGCCCTTCATCATCCTCACCAGCTTTGCCGTGCTCAACATGTTCATCGCGGTCATCGTGGACTCGCTGCAGGCAAAGCATTTTGACGAGGAAACCGAGCGTCAGAACAAGGCGACGGACGAGCGCACCCTGCTTCGTGAGGAAGTCACGGCCCTGCGCGGCGAGATCGCCGAGCTGAAATCCCTGCTGGTTTCCGGGCAGGCCGCAAAGCCCGCCCGCAAACCGTCCGGCAAGGAAAAGGGTGGCGCAAGCTAGGCGGTTCAGGCCGCCTTGCGTTCAGCAATCGCGGCAATATCGCCGCTCGCCTTCTTCATCCCATCCGCGCGGGCCGCGTCGCCCATGGCCAGTCCTTCAGCGCGGATGAAGCGCACATCGGTGACGCCGAAAAAGCCCAGCATCACTTTCAGATAGCTTTCCTGATGGTCCATCGCCTGCTCGGCCGGCGTGCCCCAGTAAAGGCCGCCGCGCGTGGATGCGATGTAGACGGTTTTGCCGCCGGCAAGCCCTTCCGGCCCTTTCTCGGTATAGCGGAAAATCCGCCCCGGTACGGCCAGACGGTCAAGCCAGGCCTTGAGCTGGGTCGGGATGGCAAAATTGTACATCGGCGCGCCAATGACCACGATGTCGGCGGCGAGGAACTCGTCCACCAGCGTGTCATTATAGGCGCGCTCGGCGCGCTGGGCGTCGTTGAGCTGGCTCACATCGCCGCGCATGGCCTGCAGGATCGCGCCGTCCATATGCGCAGGCGGAGCCGCGCCCAGATCGCGATAGCTGACCGTCAGGTCCGGATGCGTCTGGCGCAGGGCCGACACGATGTCCGCACTGATGCGGCGCGAGGCAGAGGCCTCGCCCAGAACCGATGAATCAATATGAAGAACCTGCATTCTTGCCTCCGTCGAGCCGGTTGATCCGGCATGGACGAGACCTAGTGATGGAACGAAGTTGTCACTAGACGTGAAAATCGGCATTGTTCGTTCCATGAGTGGAACAATAGACCTGTCCGATCTGAATGCGTCAATGCTGTTTGCCCGCGTGGTGGAGCATGGCGGCTTTGCCGCGGCGAGCCGGGCCATCGGCGTTCCCAAATCGCGCCTCAGCCGCAAGATTGCCGAGCTGGAAGCGCGCCTGGGTGTGACGCTGATCCATCGCTCCACCCGGCATTTCTCGGTCACCGAGGCAGGGCGGCTCTATTACCGGCATTGCGCGGCGATGATTGCCGAGGCCGAGGCCGCCGAAGACGCCATAGCCATCACCCGGTCAGAGCCGCAAGGCACGATCCGGGTCAGCTGCCCGGTCCTGATCGTGGAGAAGATTCTCGCGCCCTTCATCGCCGGTTTCATGATGCGCTATCCCAAGGTGCGCGTCCGGCTGGAATCCAGTAACCGGCGGGTCGACGTGATCGAGGAAGGCTTCGACATGGCCATCCGGGTTCGCGAACCTCCGCTGGAGGATTCCGGTCTGGTCCTGCGCCAGCTGGGCACCCATCGCGGCGCACTGGTGGCGAGCGGGGATTTCATCGCCCGGCATGGCCGTCCTGCCAGTCCGGAAGAGCTTTCACGCTTCGACACGATTTCCCAGACCAGCCGCACGGGCGAACATGTATTCACCCTCACCGGGCCTGACGGGCAGACGCAAAGGATTGCGCACGACCCGCGCCTGGTAACCGACGATCTTGAAGCCTTGCGCCAGGCCGCGCTCGCCGGTGCGGGGCTTTCAGCCTTGCCAAGGCTGCTGGTCAGCGAGGATATCGAGGCTGGCCGGCTTGAAGTGCTACTGCCCGATCAGGAATTGCCGGCGGGGCTGGCATGTGGTCTTCCCCTCGCGCCGGGGCCTGATCCCGGCCGTGCGCCTGTTCATCGACGCGCTGCCAGCCGCGTTCCGCGATCACGTCAGTTAAAGCGGCCGCCCTGCAATACGCGGTCGAACTCGGCCGACAGGCCGGCATAGAAGGCAACGAGGCGTTCCTCGCGCTCGCTGCGCACGCGCGGCGCTGGAGCCGATAGCGGTTCGGCAGCAACATCCTCATGCGCCGCGACCATGATCTCGCGCCAGATGTCGGCCGGCAGGCCGCCGCCGGTCACGTTCGACATCGCGGTGTCATCATCATTGCCGGTCCAGACCGCCGCCGTGTAGTGCGCCGAATAGCCGACAAACCACGCATCGCGGCTGTTCTGGCTGGTCCCGGTCTTGCCCGCGACGCGGTGACCCGGCACAGCGGCGCGCCGCCCCGTTCCGTCCAGC
>NZ_JBQLZR010000220.1:0-8685 GCF_052168375.1 Glycocaulis sp. | reverse complement strand
TCCCGGCATCGAGATACTGGGGCCGCAGGACCCGTCGCGCCGTCTGGCGATTGTCTCGTTCAACCTTCGCGATCCGCGCGGCGGCTGGCTGCATCCGCGCTTTGTCACCACGCTTCTGAGCGATCTTTTCGGCATTCAGGCCCGCGCCGGCTGCGCCTGCGCCGGGCCTTACGCACACGACCTTCTGGGGCTGGGCGAGGACGAGGCTCTTGCCTACCGGCAGGCGGTCCTGTCGGGTCATGCGGGCCTGCGTCCGGGCTGGAGCCGGGTCAGCCTGCACTGGGCACTGGACGAGGCCGAGATAGACTATCTCATCCGGGCCATTGCCTTCCTTTCGGCCGAGGGCTGGAAGTTTCTCGATCTCTACCGGTTCGATATTGCCAGCGGCGCCTGGAGCTGGCGGGGCGCGTCGCGCGCCGATGCCCGCGATGTGCTGTGCGGTGAGCGCAGCGAGGACCGTGCTGCTCTTCTTGACGCCCTGCTGGAAGAGGCCGCAAGCCGCGCCTGTGCCCTCTCGCCCTGCCCGGAAGCTCGTCCGCGCCTGCCCGAAGCAGTGGAGCGCCTGCGCCAGTTCTCCCTGCCGGTGGAGTAGGAACCTGCCTACGCCTCATCCATGCCGAAATCGAAATTCGGCGCGGAATGGGTCAGCGCCCCGACCGAAATCACGTCGACACCCGTCTCTGCGATAGGGCGCAGCGTCTCCAGGGTAACGCCGCCGGAGGCCTCAAGGATTACCCGTCCCTTCGCCGCGTCCACGGCGCGCGCCATGTCATCAAGCGTGAAATTATCGAGCAGTATGCTGTCGGCACCGGCGGCAATGGCCTCTTCCAGCTGGTCGAGCCGGTCAATCTCCACGGCCACGCGCGTCATGTGTCCGGCATGGGCTCTCGCACGGCGCACCGCCTCGCCTGCACTGCCAGCAATCGCGACATGGTTGTCCTTGATGAGGATGGCATCGTCGAGGCCGAAGCGGTGGCTGGCACCGCCACCTGCGCGAACCGCTGCAAGCTCCAACGCGCGCAATGTGGGCGTCGTCTTGCGGGTATGGGCGATGGCCACACCTGTGCCGGCGACCGCATCCACATGAGCGCGCGTCAGCGTGGCAATGCCGCTGAGACGGCCAAGGAAGTTCAATGCCGTGCGTTCAGCCGCCAGAATGGCCCGCACCGGACCTTCAACGCTCATCACGACCTCGCCTGCTGACAGGCTGTCACCATCCTTTGCCTGCCAGTGGGTTTGAAGATCGAGGCTGCAGTGCCGGAATACGCTTTCAGCGATTTCCCGGCCCGCCAGCACGCCCTTGCTCCGCGCGGCGATCACGAACCGCGCACGCGCATCGGCGGGGATTACCGCATCACTGGTCACGTCGCCGCGTCCACCGAGATCCTCGGCCAGAGCGCGAGCCACAATGTCGTCGATATAGGCAGGGTTCATTCGGCAGGCTCCGCCAGCGGCAAGGGCAAGTGTGACACCGCGCGCGCTGCTTCCAGCGTCAGGCGGGTGTGGACGGCATGGGGTGCGGTTGCCGGCCGGTCGGTGCGGAAATGTCCGCCCCGGCTTTCCTCGCGCAAATACGCGCCAGCAGCGACCAGGCGCACCGCGATCAACGCATCAGCCCCGCCGCACATCGCTTCGAGCGCATCAATCTCGTCCAGCAGCCGGGCTAGCCCTGTCCCGTCGCGCTCAACGCCCGCAAAGGCTGACATGGCAGCGCGCAGGCGGACAAGCGCGTCCGGTGTCAGGTCTGGCGCAGGCTCACTCTTCAGCGGGTGCAGGTTTCGCCTTCCTCGTTCACGCAAGGCAATGGCTGCGCGGCGGCCAAAGACCAGCCCCTCCAGCAGGGAGTTGGAGGCGAGACGGTTGGCCCCGTGCATGCCCGTCGAGGCGCATTCGCCGACCGCCCAGAGGCCCGGCACGCCGGTAAACCCGTCAATATCGGTAGCGATGCCGCCCATGTGGTAGTGCGCGGCAGGCGCGACCGGAATGGGCGCCTCACGCGGGTCGATCCCGGCGGACATGCAGGCCGCGAAAACAGCCGGAAAGCGCTCGGGAAACTCTGCCCCGACCGCCGCGCGCGCATCCAGAAACGCGCCCCTGCCCGAATGCACCTGCCGGTGCACGGCGCGCGCGACCACATCGCGCGGAGCGAGTTCGGCATCGTCATGCACACCGCGCATGAAGCGGTGTCCGCTCCGGTCGGTCAGGATGGCGCCCTCGCCCCTCAGGGCTTCGGTCGCCAGCGGTGCCGGGTCACGCCCGATATCAATGGCGGTCGGGTGGAACTGGACAAATTCCGGGTCCTGGATCACCGCGCCGAGGCGCGCCGCCCAGGCGAGCCCCTGCCCCTGGCTGGAGGCCGGCGTGGTGGTGACACCATAAAGGCCGCAAAGGCTCCCCGTCGCGAGCACCACGTCGCTGGCGATAAGGTCATGGCGGCGGCCTGCCTCATCGAGGGCCATGACCCCGGCGCAACCTTCACCTTCATCCGGGATCAGACCGGCGGCCCGCCAGCCTTCGCGAACATCAATGTGGGCTGCCGATTTCACAGCCTTGATGAGAGCCGCGAGAATACCGGCTCCGGCCTGGTCACCCTTCACACGGGCGACGCGGGCACGCGAATGGGCGGCTTCGCGAGAGAGCGACCAGTGCCCGTCTGCCTCGCGCTCAAAGGGCGCGCCCATCGCATAGAGTGCCTCGATCTCGGCAGGACCGGCCTCCGCCAGCAGTCGTGCAGCGTGTGCATCCACCAGCCCGGCACCGGCTGCAATCGTGTCACGCGCATGCAGGGCGGGCGTGTCGTCTTCGCCCAATGCTGCCGCGACACCGCCCTGTGCCCAGCCGGTGGAACTGCCTGTGCCGAGCGGCGCACCCGTCAGCAGGATCACGGCGCGCGGCGCAGCGTGGAGCGCCGTCCACATGCCCGCTATGCCGGCGCCAACAATGATGAGGGGGTAGGACACTGAGAGGACCTTTGATCCGCGTTTCACCGGCGCAAGCCGGTGCCCAGCTGGTCTGGATCCCGGCTTGCGCCGGGAAAACGAGACGTGGGCAGCTAGATGCTTACATACGGCACCGGCACGACCGGCTTGGAGGTGTCGAAGGCGGCAGGCTTTACCGGTGACGGCAGGGCCAGCATGGCATCGACGCTCGCCTTGGCGCGCGCGGCAATTTCCGGATCGACATGTACCTCGTGCTTCATGTCGCGCAGCGCCTCGTAAATGCCTTTCAGCGTGATGCGCTTCATGTGCGGACACAGATTGCAGGGCTTCACGAAATTCACGCCCGGATTGTCCACCGCCACATTGTCACTCATCGAGCACTCAGTGATGAGGATCGCCGTCTGCGGCTTGTGGTCCTTCACATAGGCGGCCATTGCGCCGGTCGAACCGGCAAAGTCGGCGGCCTTGAGAACGTTCGGCGGGCATTCGGGGTGGGTGATAATCATGGCGTCCGGGTGGGCTGCACGAAGCGCCTCGATATCCTCTGCCGTGAACTGTTCATGCACCTCGCAGGAGCCTTTCCAGGTCAGGATGCGGATACCGGTCTGGCTGGCCACATTCTTGGCGAGATACTCGTCGGGAATGAGAATGACGGTGTCGGTGTTCCACTCCGCCGCGATGGCCTCGACCACCTGCACCGCGTTGGACGAGGTGCAGCAAATGTCCGAATACGCCTTCACCTCGGCGGAGGTGTTCACATAGGTGACGATCGGATAATCGGGATAGGCCTCGCGGATGGCACGGACATTGGCGCCCGTGATCGAGGCGGCAAGCGAACAGCCCGCCCGCTCATCCGGGATCAGCACGGTCTTTTCCGGGGAGAGGATTTTCGCGGTTTCGGCCATGAAATGCACGCCGGCCTGCACGATCACCCCGGCCTCTGTCCGGGCCGCTTCCTGCGCCAGCTTCAGGGAGTCACCCATGATGTCGCCCACCGTATGGAAGATGTCGGCGGTCATGTAGTTGTGCGCGAGGATGACGGCGCCGCGCTCGACCTTCAGCCGGTTGATGGCATCGATGAGCGGCGCGTGAAGCGGCCACTCCATCGGGGTCACGACATCCTTGACCTTGTCATAGAGATGATCGGTGCGCGCCTTGACGCCGTCGTCATAGACCAGCGCATCAGCTTGCGGCCATGGCGTGTCAAAAGCCTCGTGGCGGGTCGGGTCGTGCCGGTCCATCGCTCTGCCTCCTTTTGCACCCTTTTGCTCATTTTGAGCAATTGGTGGGGCCAGAAAATCGGCGGGCCGATCACCGGTCACGCCGTTTTGCTCTAACTGAGCCTAAGGTGGGGTGTTTCTACGCCCGGGCAAGGGGGGATGCAAGACAGTTTTCTGACAGCCCACCGTTAGGCCTGCCCCGAGATTGAAAACAGGCCCGGACACCGCCTGATCTGCGGCTTGATTGCGGGCGCGGGCGCGCCTAGGTTCGCGCGCGATTTTCACACCCGCCGGAACCCGTGTCATGGCCCAGCCCAAAGCCCCTTCCTTTCAGGACCTGATCCTGACGCTCCAGCGGTATTGGGCCGATCAGGGCTGCGCCATTCTCCAGCCTTATGACACCGAGGTTGGTGCGGGCACGCTGCACCCGGCGACCACGCTGCATTCGCTGGGGCCAAAGCCCTGGCGCGCCGCCTATGTGCAGCCCTCGCGCCGTCCGGGCGACGGGCGCTATGGCGAGAACCCGAACCGGCTGCAGCACTATTACCAGTTCCAGGTGCTCCTGAAGCCCTGCCCCGCCGACATTCAGGACCTCTATCTCGGCTCGCTGGATGCGCTGGGCATTGACCGGCGCTTGCATGATGTCCGCTTTGTCGAGGATGACTGGGAGAACCCGACCGTGGGCGCGTGGGGCCTTGGCTGGGAGGTCTGGTGCGACGGCATGGAAGTCAGCCAGTTCACCTATTTCCAGCAGGTCGGCGGGCTGGATGTGGAGCTGGTCTCGGGCGAACTGACCTATGGGCTCGAACGCCTCGCCATGTATGTGCAGGGCGTGGAGAATGTCTACGATCTCGATTTCAACGGCGCGGGCCTCTCTTACGGCGACGTGTTCCTCGAGAACGAACGCCAGCACTCGGCCTTCAATTTCGAACATGCCGATGTCGACATGCTGATCGAGTGGTTCAAGGGCGCGGAAAAGCAGTGCATGGCCCTGCTCTCGCTGGAAAAGCCCCTGCCCCTGCCGGCCTATGACTGGTGCCTGAAGGCCTCCCACCTCTTCAACCTTGTCGATGCGCGCGGCGCGATTTCCGTTGCGGAGCGCGCCAGCTGGATTGCGCGGGTGCGTGAGCTTGCCAAAGGCTGCGCGAGCGCCTGGGTGGAGCAGCAGAAGCGGGAGGCGGCGTGATGGCGGTCCGCCTGTTTCACAACACGCAGTCGCGCGCGACCCTGATGCACTGGCTTCTGGAGGAGCTGGGGATCGACTACACGCTGGTGCCTGTAGACTATGAAGACGGCTCCATGCGGACGCCGGATTTCCTCAAGATCAGCCCGCTCGGCAAGATACCGGCCCTGACGGACGGCGAGATCAGCGTGAGCGATACGCCTGCGATAACGATCTATCTGGCCGACAAGTACAAGTCCCCAGTGGACTTGGCACCCGGCATCAATGACCCGCGCCGCGGCGAATATCTGCGCTGGCTGATCTTTCAGGGCACTGCCATCGACCCGGCCATGCTTCAGGCGGGCCTGAAGTTCGAGACCACGCGCCGTCAGGCCGGCTGGGGTGATGTGGAAACCGTCATCAGCGCGGCCGAGACCCGGCTGGAGTCGGCCAATCCCTATCTGTTCGGCGACTGGTTTACCGCCGCTGACCTGCTGGTCGGAGGCTCGCTGTACTGGGCCACCCGCTTCGGCATGTTCGACGCCCGCCCGGCGACGGAGCGCTATGTCGAGGCGGTGACTAGCCGTCCGGCCTTCAAGCGAACCCAGGGAGCTGGCTAATGGCTGCTGACCTGATCGTCTGGCACGGGCCCAATACCCGCTCCACCGGCACGGTCTGGCTCGTGGAAGAGCTGGGCGTGCCCTACGAGCTGCGCAAGGTGGACGTGTTTGGCGGCGAGACGCGCGAGGCCGAGTTCCTGAAAGTGAACCCGGCCGGGAAAGTTCCCGCCATCCGCCATAACGGCAAGACACTGACCGAGATGGCGGCAATCTCGCTCTATCTTTGCGACGCCTTCCCTGAGGCCGGGCTTGCACCTGCCATCGGCGATCCGCTGCGCATGGATTATCTCTACTGGACGGTCTTCCGGCCCGGCGTTCTGGAACCGGCCATCGTCACCAAGGCGCAAAACCTTGATGTCGATCCGCGCACGGTCGGCTGGGGCGAGTGGGAGACGGTCATCGCGCTCGTCGAGACGGCGCTGGAGAACGGCCCCTATCTTCTGGGCGAGCGCTTTTCGGCAGCGGACATACTGATCGGCGGGGCGCTCGGCTGGCTCAAGCACTTCAAGCTGATGCCCGACAATCCGCGCATTGACGACTACATCACCCGCCTGCACGCGCGCCCCGCCTATGCCCGCATGCAGGCCACCAACCAGTAAGAACCGGATCGCATTTCCCTTGGCCCAGCTACTGATCGAACTTTTCTGCGAGGAAATCCCGGCCCGCATGCAGGCACGGGCAGAGGAAGACCTTGCCCGGCTCATGGGCGAAGCCTTCAAGGCCGCCGGCCTGACGGTGGAGAGCCTCGAGACGTTCTCCGGCCCGCGCCGCATCGGCCTGGTGGCGGACGGCGTGCCCGCCCGCACGGCAGATGTGCGCGAGGAGCGAAAAGGACCCCGCGTCGGCGCGCCGGACCAGGCGGTTCAGGGCTTCCTGCGCGGAGCGGGACTTGAGAGCCTCGACCAGTGCCGCATTGAAAACACGCCCAAGGGTGATTTCTACATTGCCGTCATCGAGAAGCCGGGCCGTGCGGCGCAAGAGGTCATCGCCGAAGCGCTGGAAAGCGCGATCCGCAACTTCCCCTGGCCAAAGTCCATGAAGTTCGGCGAGGGCGAGAAGGCCCAGCGCTGGGTGCGCCCGCTCCACCGCATCATCTGCCTGCTGGACGGCGCCGTGGTGCCGGTAAAGGTGTTCGGGATCGAGGCGTCAAACCTCACCGAAGGCCACCGCATCCATTCGAAGGCGAGCCGTGTTTTCGCGGTAAAGGACCATGCCGATTACGCGGCTAAGCTTCGCGAAAATGGCGTGGTGCTGACGCGCGCCGAGCGCTCGGGCCTCATCCTGGAAGGCGCGAGGCGCGTCTGCGCGGATGCCGGCCTTGAGCTGATCGAGGATGAGGGGCTGCTGGCGGAAGTGACGGGTCTTGCCGAATGGCCGGTGGCCGTATTGGGTGAGATCGACCCGGCCTTCCTGGACCTGCCGCCGGAAGTGATCGCGCTCACCATGAAGGTGCACCAGAAATACTTCGCAGTGCGCGATCCCAAGACCGGCAGAATAGCCCCCAAATTCGTGAAGATCGCCAATCAGGACACCAGTGATGGCGGCAAGGCGATTGCGCACGGCGCAGGCCGTGTTGTCTCGGCGCGCCTGTCCGATGCCCGCCATTTCTGGGACCTCGACCGCAAGCGCGGGCTTGAGGCGATGGCGGGAGAGCTTTCCAAGGTCACCTTCCACGAGAAGCTCGGCACGCTGGCCGACAAGGTGGAGCGCGTCGCTGCGCTGGCGCGCGAACTGGCCCCTGCCGTGGGTGCAGACCCGGAGCTGGCGTTCCGCGCGGCGAAACTCGCCAAGGCCGACCTTGTCAGCCAGATGGTCTATGAATTCCCGGAGCTTCAGGGCGTGATGGGGCGCTATTATGCGCTTGAAACTCCCCCCCTCGGTCCTTCGGACCACTCCCCCCGTGAACGGGGGGAGAAAGAGGGGACAGCGGTTTCCTCCCCCGTTCACGGGGGAGGTGTCAGCGAAGCTGACGGAGGGGGGATGCTTTCCGGCCTCTCGGCGGACCAGCGCCAGCAGATTGCCGATGCCATCCGCGATCACTACAAGCCGCAAGGCCCGTCAGACGCCGTACCGACCGCGCCTGTCAGCGCGGCGGTCGCGCTCGCCGACAAGCTCGATACGCTGGTCGGCTTCTGGGCGATCGATGAAAAACCCACCGGCTCGAAAGACCCGTTCGCCCTGCGCCGCGCGGCGCTGGGGGTGATCAGGATTGTTCTTAGCAACCAATTCTCGCTGCCACTCAGTCAACCGATGATGAGAGCATTTCAAATTCTCTCAGGTGTGGTTCCAAAAACCAATGATCAAAGCGACGAACAAGTCGTGTCGATTGAATTGGAACTCTTCTTCGCGGACAGGCTGAAAGTTCACCTCCGCGATGACGGCATCCGCCACGATGTGATCGATGCGGTGTTTGCGCTGGGTGATGACGACCTCGTGCGCGTCACGGCGAAATCGCGTGCGCTGCAGGCCTTCCTCGACACCGAGGATGGCGCGGCGCTGCTGGCCGGTTACCGGCGCGCGGCGAACATATTGAAGAAAGAGGAAGAGAAGGGCTTTGACGTGGCGGCAGCTCTGAAAGAGCTTGACCCCTCCTTCACTTCCCCCCTCGGCCCTTCGGACGTTCGACGCGATGCGTCTCACCCCGCCCGCAAGCAGGGGGAGAAAGAGGGTGCAGCGATTTCCTCCCCCGTTCACGGGGGAGGTGTCAGCGCAGCTGACGGAGGGGGGATACTCACCATCCTCGC
>NZ_JBQLZR010000219.1:0-3460 GCF_052168375.1 Glycocaulis sp. | reverse complement strand
TGCGGCCGCCCCGACACCGAAAAAGACGATGGCCCAGGGGTGTGCCAGGGGCAGGGAGGCAAAGGGCACGATGACGATGGCGGACGCTGCCGCCACCAGAACGCCGCGCGTGATCGCCCCGCCGATAAAGGCCGCCGCCAGTTCGCCGGCAGACAGAGGCGGCATCAGGAAATCGACCGTATTGCCCTGCACCTTTGCCACGATGAGCGATGAGGAAGAGTTGGCAAAGGCGTTGTTGAGAAGCCCCATCATGATAAGGCCAGGCGCCAGGAAGACCGCAAAGGGCAGCCCGCCGGGCGCCTCGCGCGTTGCGCCAACGGCGAGCGAGAACACCATCATGTACAGAAGCGTCGTCGCCACCGGCGCCATGACGGTCTGGAAGCTCACTTTCAGGAAGCGGCGAACCTCCTTCTTGTAGAGCGTCCACAAGCCCAGCCAGTTGACCGCCCCTATCGTGCGCGGCTGCGGCGGCACCGGGCCGGACAGGCCCGCCTCTATGGCATCGCGGCTGCTCGATGTGTCTGGCATTCGCTCATTCCCGGGTTCGCGCCTTGCAGGAGCAGGCATTGCGGCTTCGTCTAGCACGGTCCGCCGCCGCGATGCGAGTGCGCAACGGAGAAGTTTTCCACGTCCGAATCACTGCCGCATCTTGTGCTATTGCAGCCCGCCGATACTGTATCTCGTGTCTGGCCCCAACATGTAGGGTTTGTCCACAGGACGCACACCAACTGCTTGGGGCCCAATACTGGAGCGTAGAAGGCGAGGAGCGCACCGCCATGGCGTGGACTGATGAACGGGTGGAAACCCTGAAGAAATTGTGGGCCGACGGGCTGAGCGCCAGCCAGATCGCCAAGCAGCTTGGCGGGGTAACCCGCAATGCGGTGATCGGCAAGGTGCACCGGCTGGGCCTGTCAGGCCGGGCGGCGCCGTCGCGTCCGACCCGCCGGATCGCGGCGCCGAAACTGGCCACGCGGCCACGCACGGGTGCAGCCTCTGCGCCGGCGCAGAACGGGGCCAAGCCGAAGGCGGCCACCGGATCGGCTCCGGCTGTAGTGCGCGCACCGGCGCCTGCCCCGGCTCCGGTTGAGCCGCATGTCCTGCCGTCAGGCGATTATGCAACGGTGCTGACCCTGCGCGAAGGCATGTGCAAATGGCCGGTCGGCGATCCGGCGGATTCCAGCTTCCGCTTCTGCGGTCACAAGACCACGCCGGGTCAGGCCTATTGCGAAGCTCACTCGCAGATGGCCTACCAGCCGCAGGCCAAGCGCAAGCGCAAGCCGGCAGACGATGCCCGCGCGGTTCTCGACAGCCTGGCTTCCGGCCGCCGGATGAATTTCTAGCCTGCAGACCTGCCCTGAAGACGAAAAAGCCCGGCTCTGACGAGCCGGGCTTTTTTGATTGTCAGATGCGAGGGCTTCAATCCGCGTTCAGCGCGTAGCCGGCAGAGCGCACCGTGCGGATGGGATCGGTCTCGTCACCATTATTGAGCGCCTTGCGCAGGCGTCCGACATGGACGTCCACCGTGCGGGCCTCAACGTAGACGTCCGAGCCCCAGACCGCATCTAGCAATTGCTCGCGCGAGAAGACACGGCCGGGATGCTGCATGAAATAGTCGAGCAGGCGGAATTCGGTCGGGCCCAGATGAACATCACGGCCACCACGCGACACGCGGTGCGCCACACGGTCCATGGTGATGTCACCCACCACCACCTTGTCGTCGGCAAGGCCTGGCCGGATGCGGCGCAGGATGGCGCGCACACGGGCGAACAGCTCCTTCATCAGGAAGGGCTTGATGATGTAGTCGTCGGCGCCGGTATCAAGACCGCGGATACGGTCGGCTTCCTCGCCGCGCGCTGTCAGCATGATAATCGGGATATTGCGCGTTTCCTGACGTCCGCGCAGGCGGCGGCAGACCTCGATGCCCGACACCTTGGGCAGCATCCAGTCCAGCAGGATCAGGTCGGGCTGGCGCTCGTCGACCAGGATCATGGCTTCCTCGCCATCGGCGGCCACGGTTACGCGGAAACCTTCCTTCTTCAGATTGTACTGAAGCAGTTCGGCGAGCGCGTCTTCGTCCTCGACGACAAGAACATGCGGCTGCATGGCATCGATCCCTAGCTTGCGCCGCTTTCAAGCGGCGTGCCCTTGGGCCGTTCGGCCGTCAGCTCGCTGCCCGTCACGGCGTAGTGAACCAGCTCGGCGATATTGGTGGAGTGATCCCCGACACGCTCGAGATTCTTGGCAATGAAGAGAAGGTGGGTGCCCGGCCCGATCAGGTTCTTGTCACCGGCCATGCAGGTGAGAAGCTCGCGGAAGAGCGCATTATAGTGCTCGTCCACCTCGTCATCGCGCTCCCATACGCCCACCGCGCCGGCAATCTCGCCGCTGACATAGGCATCGAGCACTTCGTGCAGATGGCCCTGTACGAGACGGCCCATGCGCTCCACCGATTTGGTGAGCGCGAGCGGTTCGGCTTCGTTCAGAGCGCGGGTCCGGCGGGCAATGTTCTTGGCCAGATCCCCAATGCGCTCCAGATCGGCGGAGATTTTCAGCGCCGCGATGCAGACGCGCAGATCCCAGGCCAGAGGCTGGCGCAAGGCCAGCAGGCGGATGATCTGGCGCTCGATATCGCGCTGCAGAGCGTCGATGCGCTTGTCGCGTTCGACCACATCCAGGGCCAAATCGCTGTCACGGGTCACAATGGCGTCGATGGCATCGGAAATCAGGCTCTCGGCGAGCCCGCCCATGGTCGCGACCGAGGCGGACAGCTGTTCCAGCTCCTCGGAGAAGGCCTTGACGATGTGGTGTCCGTGATGTGCCGGGCTATTCATGGCAGTTACCTTTTTGCGGGGCAGGATCGCCCCGGGGGTATGCGTTGGGTCGTCTGACGGCCTAGCCGAAGCGGCCGGTAATGTAGTCTTGCGTGCGGCGGTCACGCGGGTTGGTGAATATCTCTTCGGTAGGTCCGTACTCGACCAGATGGCCAAGATGGAAGAAGGCCGTCTTCTGTGACACGCGCGCGGCCTGCGCCATCGAGTGCGTCACGATGATCAGGCAGTAATTCTCACGCAGTTCGTCGATCAGTTCCTCGATGCGGGCGGTCGCGATCGGGTCGAGCGCCGAGCAGGGCTCGTCCATCAGGATCACTTCCGGGTTCACCGCAATCGCGCGCGCAATCACCAGACGCTGCTGCTGACCACCTGAGAGCGAATTGCCAGGCTGGTCGAGACGGTCGGCCACCTCGTCCCACAGGCCCGCCTTGCGCAGCGAGGTCTCGACGATCCCGTCAAGCTCGTCCTTGCCAGAGGCAAGCCCGTGAATACGCGGCCCGTAGGCCACGTTATCATAAATGCTTTTCGGAAAGGGGTTCGGCTTCTGGAAGACCATGCCGACGCGGGCGCGCAACTGCACCACGTCGAGCCGCCGGTCGTAGATGTCCTCCCCGTCCAGGGTGATGTCG
>NZ_JBQLZR010000218.1:0-9666 GCF_052168375.1 Glycocaulis sp. | reverse complement strand
CGGTCTCGCCTTTTTTGCCGGCAGCCACGATGGAGTCGACAAAGGTGTCGATCGCGTCGCTGGCCTGGGCGCGGGTGATGCCAGCCTTGTCGGCGATGGCTGTGGCGAGTTCTGCTTTGTTCATGAGGGTTCCCCCCGGTTGTTTGACGCCTCGCCAGCCGTGATTGGCCAGTTTGGCTGTTCATTGGACGGATGAATCAATCGCGATTCTCATAAGGCATAGCAAGGAAATACAGGCGAGTCGGCAGGTTTTGCGCAGGCATCTGCCATTGATCCGATCCGTATGGTAAACAAAACCTTGAAATCTGGCCCGGTGTTTGCGGAACGGAAAGCATGCAACCGAAACGCGCCCCATTATTGAACATGATCGCCGCGACCGGACTGGCCGTAAGTGTCGCGATTCTTAGCTATGCCGGGTTTGAAGCCCTGTTTTCGAGCCCGCTTCTGGCCGCCCTCACAGGCGCGGTCGTTGGCGGTTTCGTTCTGGGACGCATGCTGCGAAACCGCCCGGCCGGAGCTTATCGCGCGTAGAGCACCATTTGCGTGCAGCGGAAGAGGGCGAGCACCTTGCCGTCGCTTTCGCGCTTCGCCGTCGCGTCCCAGACCTGCGTCGTGCGGCCGAGATGCACGGGCTTTGCCTCGCCCAGCACCCGCCCGTCACGGGCCGTGCCCATGAAGTTCGATTTCAATTCGACGGTGGTGAAGCTCGCCGCGCCCTCCGGCAGATTGGCCATGGCGCCGTAGCCGCACAGGGAATCGACCAGAGCGATGATGCTCGCGGCGTGAAGGAAACCGTTCGGGGCCAGCAAATCCTCGCGCACATCAATGTGGCCCTCGACCTTGGCGGGATCGCTATTGGTGATGACCAGGCCGACAAGGCCCGGCAGCTTGCCAACGCTGACCGCGTTGATCGCGTCCAGATCAGGAGGTGTCATGGTGTGCAGGTCTTTCGTCAGGAGGGCCAGGCGGAGGTGATGATGACGCTGGCGATATTTGCGATGAAGCCGCCGATCAGCACCAGGACCAGTATCGTCACACTCAGGAGGAGGCCCTTGCCTATACGTCCGGGCATGGTGCGTGCCAGTGAGGGCGTTGCCCCGCGAATGAAAGTCATCGCGTAGACGAAAGAGAGAAAGCCGGTCACCAGAAGAGAGATGAAGCCGGTCTGGGCGCCGGACAGGGCGACCGGCATCAGCAGCAGTCCGAAGATCGAACCCGCCGTCAGGATGGCAAAGACGAGGTTCAAGTTGACCGCAAACGGGCGTTTTTCGCCGAAGCGTCCGAGCACCAGCACGGAAAGGGCGGTAAAGCCGCCGACCAGCGGGCCGTGCAGGACGCTCATGATGGAGCCGTATAGCGCGAAGAACTCTTCGCTGGATCGCCCGGTCATCGCTTCGAGTTGCGCAATGGCGGCCGGGTCAGCGGCCTCCATCGACTGGGCAGCGATCGCGCCATACCCGCCCCATATCACCGAGGCTGCAATCTGGATGCCGAGCAAGGCCAGCCAGAGGCGCACCATGGGCGTGTATTGCCCGTCCCGCGCAATGATCGAGCCAAACACCTTGCGCGGAGCGATCAGTAGATCGGCAAGCGAACGTACGGAGCGTAGATTGAAGCCGAAAACCTCTTCGGCCAGTTCACTGCGCTCCTGCCTTGGTGAGGGGGGCTGGCTTTGCTCGCTCACACCTTCACCAGCATCTTTCCGAGGTTTGCGCCCGTGAAGAGGCCGGTAAAGGCTTCGGGTGCCTTTTCAATCCCCTCGTAAATGGTCTCGCGGCTCTTCACCTTGCCGCTCATCATCCAGTTCGACAGGTCCTTGATGAATTCGCCTTGCAGGTCGAAATGCTCGGTCACGATGAAGCCGCGCATCATCAGCGACTTGGTCACGATATTGGTCATGTTGTGCGGGCCGGGGGCTGGCGTCTCGTCATTATAGCGCGAGATCATTCCGCATGCCGCGATGCGGCCGAACTGCTTGAGGACGTCCAGCGCGGCCACCAGGTGATCGCCGCCGACATTCTCGAAATAGGCATGCACGCCATCCGGTGCGGCTTCCTTGACGGCCTTTCTGAGATCCGGGACCGCCTTGTAGTCGATGGCGGCGTCCGCGCCGATTTCGAGGCAGAAATCGGTCTTGGTCTTGCCGCCTGCCGTTGCGATGACGCGTGCCCCCATCGCCTTGGCGAACTGGATGCCGGCAGAGCCGACCGCGCCGGCACCGGCGCTCATCCACAAGGTTTCGCCTTCCTTCAGATCGATAATGCGTTTCAGCCCCGCATAGGCGGTCAGGCCTGTCAGGCCGGCTATGCCCAGATACGCATGAGCGGGAAGCAGTTTGGCATCGACCTTCAACAGGCCCTTGGCGGGCGCGACATAGGCCTCGCGCCAGCCGAACATGCTCATGACGTAATCGCCCTCTTTCAGGGCGTCGGAGCGTGACTTGATGACCTTGCCGACTGCGCCGCCTTCCATGGCCTTTCCGGGCATGAACGGGTCGATATAGGTTTTCAGGCCTGCCATGCGCGGGCGCATGTAGGGATCGACTGAAAGCCATTCATTGGCCACCAGAACCTCGCCTTCGCCCGGTTCCGGCAGGTCCACCTCGGCCAGAGTGAAATATTCCGGCTTCACGTCACCGGTGAAATGGCGGACGAGATGGATTTCGCGAGATTTCATGAGGGCTACTCTTCAGTTGCGGAAGATGGAGGTGCAGCCTCGACCGGTACATCGCTGGAGTCGAGGCTGATGGACATGAGTTCTAGGAATGAAACGCCGTAGTTGAGCTGCAGCACCGCCTCCATACTGCCCATGACCAGGACCATGATCAGCACGGTCGAGGGTATGGTCACCAGTACGCTTGCGATCAGCAGCCCCGTCAGTTTTACCGGACCGAGGCCAAAACCGCCTGATCCGATCCGCATGAGCGCGATGAAGAAGACAATGGCGCTGAGGCTCTGACTGACGATGAACAGGAGCTGGCTGAAAACGAGGAACGGCAGGACAAGCAGCGCAGCAATGATCATGGCGTTGTTGGCAGCCAGGTAGCATTGCAAATGATGCCACCAGCTGATGGACGGGCGGAACAGCTTTATGACTACCAGGTAGGGGATCATACTGATGACCAGGATCGGCCAGTTCAAAAGCCCGCCCCACCGCGACACCGTCGCCGAAACTTCCTCGAAGGTGTGGCCCTGTTCAGCCAGAGCGGAGCGTACCCGGTCCCATCCGTCAGGCGCCATCATGGTTTCGAGCGAAAACATATTGGGCAGGCCGAAAAACGCAATGATCGTGAAGGTCAGGCCCATCAGGCTGATGAACAGGCGCAACGGCGAGAAATACGCGTTGGTGCCAGCTATCACATCGCGTGCAATGCGCGGCGTGAATAGCAGCGTGTCGAGTATTGTTCTGAAAACCAGCGGTCCGAGCGGAAGGCCAACCAGGTCGCTGGCAATCTGGCCAGCCGAATGTTCGCGCTTCGCCGTCCCGGTCTGACCTGCGTCCCGATTTCCGCCCATGGCCCCGCTCCATCAAACTGTGGTCATGGTAGCGTGGCTTTGCCTGCGGGCAATGCCAAGTTTGCCTGCTTTCACCCTTTGTCAGACCGCGTTCAAAATGCAAACTCGCGCGCCATGACACAGTCTCACCAACCCTTGCGCGCCGGGGTCGTCGGCGCGGGCGTGTTCGGCGGCTATCATGCGGGCAAGTACGCCGGCGATGAGCGCACCGAATTCATTGGCGTGTTCGATCCGGTGCGCGACCGCGCGCGTGCCATCGCGCGCCAGTACGGCGCCATCGCCTTTACCTCGCTCAATGCCATGATCGAGGAAGCCGATATCATCACCGTGGCAAGTCCGGCCCTGTTCCACCATGACGCTGCCCACCGAGCACTGTCGGCGGGGCGGCATGTGCTGGTCGAAAAGCCCATTTGCGCCACGGTCGAGGAAGGACGCGAACTTCTCGAGCTCGCCGACCGGTTCGGCCGTGTCCTCCAGGTAGGCCATCAGGAACGCTTCGTCTTTGCGGCCATGGGGCTTTTTGGTGACGTGCCGCCCGCGAAAACCCTTTCCGCCCGCCGGATGGGCACGCCATCGGCGCGCAATCTCGATGTATCGGTGACGCTGGACCTGATGATCCACGATATCGACCTGGTACTGGCGCTCGCTGGCAGCGCGCCGTCCGGTGTCGAGGCTGAAATGCGCGCCGAGCGCGGCGGGCTTGCCGACCATATCGTCACGCGCATGACGTTTCCCGGCGGACTGGTGGCAGAGCTGGAATCGAGCCGCGTCGCGCCCGATCGCGACCGGGTGATGACAATCGGCTTTGAGGGCGGTGCGGTGCTGGATGTCGACTTCATCCGCAAGCGCTTCGAGAACGGGGCGGGCCTGCCGCTGGATCCGGCCTTTGCCGATGCCCCCATGGCGAAGGATTCGCTTGGCGCCAGCGTCGAGAACTTTGTCTCGCGTGTGCTGAACCCGGCTCATGTCAGCCCTGCCGCAGATGCGCGGGCAGGGGTGATGGCGCTTGAGGCCGCGCTAGCCATCGATACCGCTGCGGGCAGCCGCAGCCGGATGTAGGCGAGCGCCATTTGACGCCCGGCAAAGGGCATGGCAAAGCCAGCCGCCTTTCCTTGCAGCTCTCACTCCGTTGGAAATCCGTCCATGTCCGTCAAAGTCCGCTTCGCGCCGAGCCCGACCGGCCTCATCCATGTGGGCAATGTGCGCATTGCCCTGATGAACTGGCTTTTCGCGCGGCGGGAGAATGGCGTCTTTGTTCTGCGCATTGACGATACCGATCTCGAGCGCTCAACCAAGCTGTTCGAGGACCAGATCATCGAGGACCTGCGCTGGCTGGGCCTCGATTTCGATGAGCGTTTCAACCAGTCGCAGCGCTTTGACCTTTACGAAGCGGCGCGCGCAAAGCTGATCGAGACCGGCTATCTCTATCCGTGTTACGAGACAGAAGATGAGCTCGACCGCAAGCGCAAGCTGCAACGCGCGCAAGGCAAGCCGCCGGTCTATGACCGGGCCGCGCTGAACCTCACCGAGGCTGACAAGGCGAAATATGAAGCCGAAGGGCGCAAGCCCCATTGGCGCTTCAAGCTGTCAGGCGGGCGCATCGAGTGGAATGATCTGGTGCGCGGGGCGAGCCATATCGATACCAGCTCGGTTTCCGACCCGATCCTGATCCGCGAGGATGGCAGCTATCTCTATACGCTTCCCAGCGTCGTCGATGATCTTGAGGCCGGCATCACCCATGTGATCCGCGGCGAGGACCATGTCACCAACTCGGCGGCCCAGATCGAGATTTTCGAAGCGCTGGGTGGCAAGGGCTGTGCGCCGGCCATGGCACACTTCCCGCTTCTGGTCGGCTCGGACGGTGAAAAACTCTCCAAGCGCATTGGCGGCCTTTCGGTGAAGGCGCTGCGCGAGGAGGAGGGTATCGAGCCGATGGCGATACTGTCCCTGCTGGCAAAGCTCGGCACGTCCGATGCCATCGAGGCGCGCGCTGATCTGGCGTCGCTTGTCTCCGAACTCGATTTTTCCAAGGTTTCGCGCACGCCTGCGCGCTTCGACTTTGCCGAGATGGAGCGCCTGAACGCGAAGCTGATCCATGAGGCGGGCTTCCTCGCCGTGCAGCCGCGTCTCGAAGCGCTGGGCATCGAGGGCGGGGAAACCTTCTGGAACGCGGTGCGTCCCAATCTCAACCGGCTCAAGGATGCCGCGGACTGGTGGCAATTGGTCGAGGGACCGGTGACGCCGGTGATCGAGGATGCAGACTATGCCGCAAAGGCTGCCGCGCTTCTGCCGGACGGCGCCTTGACGCGCGAAAGCTGGGGTGCGTGGACCTCTGCCATCAAGGCGGAAACCGGCCGGAAGGGGCGCGAGCTCTTCATGCCGCTGCGCCAGGCGCTGACCGGTCAGAGCCATGGCCCGGAAATGGATGTGGTGCTGATGCTGATTGGCCGGGACAAGGCGCTCGCCCGGCTGTCGGGCAAGGCGGCCTAGTATTTCTTCTTAATGCTCCGCACATCCGTGCGTCGCGCTCCTCGCCAAAGCTGCGGGCGCGCGGTCGCGCTTGCGGTCCGCTTCGCGGCCCGAGGAGCCTTTGGCCTCTCAAGCGGGTTGCCGGGCTTGACCCGGGGTCCAGTCTACCCCTCACAGAAACCCGTTCGGCACCGGCTTGTGCGTGCGGATTTCCTCTGCGCTCAGGCCTTCCAGCTCATGCGGAAAGACCAGCCAGTCAGCCGTCTCATGAACGTGGTAGTCGGGCCGGACAGGCGTTTCATTGCGGTCCGGCTTGAACCAGGCCACCGCGATGCGCACGTCGTAGCGCCCCTTCAATGCGGCCAGAACGGCGGCCAGCGTGTGGCCTCGGTCCAGTACATCATCGACGACCAGCAGGCGGCTTCCGGCCGGCAGCACCGCCGTAAGCGCGTCCAGCCCGCTGATCGCGATTTCCGCCTTGCGGGTGTCGATGCCGGTGTAGGAATGGGCCGCCAGCGGCGAATGGCCGGCTTTCAGCCCCTTCCAGACCAATGCCTCGTGCAAGGCAATCGCGATGGGACAGCCGCCGCGCCATAACCCGACAAGATGATCGGGATGCCAGCCGCTCTTCAGAACGGCATCGGCCAGTGCAAACCCGTCCCGGACAAGGCTGTCTGCGGTGATGAAATGCTTGGCCATTTGCAGGTCCGGAAAAGTGGAGGTGAAAAGTTTTGGGTGCGGTGCGGAACGCATTGAAGGGGGCGGCGTTATCCGGTCGTGTCCATTATCGGAAAGGATAGCAATATGCTTCGTCTTGCGCTGGCCTTCTTTATCGTAGCCATTATCGCGGCAGTCTTCGGCTTTGGTGGCATTGCCGCCGGTGCTGCCAGTATTGCCCAGATACTTTTCTTCCTGTTTGTGGTTCTGTTCCTGATCGCGCTGGTTGTGGGACTGATCCGCGGGCGTTCGCCGCGAATATAGACCATTTGACTACAGGGTAATCGATGTAAGGCCGGGCTTCCCCTTAGCCCGGCCTTACCAATGCGTGACGCTTCTTGCCGACCGACAGCTTGACGGCGCCGTCCTTGAGGTCAGGCGTTGAAAGAACCCTGCCAAGGTCGGCTTCGGCCTCGTCATTCACCTTGACCGCGCCTTCGCCGAGCTTGCGCTTGGCCTCGCCTTTCGAGGCGCACAATCCCGCATCCACCAGAGCGTCCAGAAGAGCGATACCGGCGTTCAGATCGCCTGTAATTGTGGGCAGGGCATCACCTGCACCACCGCCGGCAAAGGTGGCTCTTGCGGTAGCCTCGGCCTCCCGGCTTGCGGCTTCGCCGTGCAGCATTGCGGTGGCCGCGTTGGCCAGCGCAATCTTTGCATCATTGATCTCGGCGCCCTGCAGGGCTTCGAGACGGGCAATTTCGGCAAGCGGAATGTCGGTGAACAGCTTCAGGAAGCGGCCGACATCGGCGTCCTCGGTATTGCGCCAGAACTGCCAATATTCATAAGCGCTCTTCATGTCAGCATTGAGCCAGACAGCACCATCAGCCGTCTTGCCCATCTTGGCGCCCGAAGCGCTGGTGATCAGGGGCGTCGTGAAGCCGAAGACTTCCTTGCCATCCACGCGGCGGCACAGCTCCACGCCATTGATGATATTGCCCCACTGGTCCGCGCCGCCAAGCTGCAGCGCGGTGCCAAAGCGGCGGTTCAGCTCCAGATAATCTACCGCCTGGAGGAGCATGTAGTTGAACTCCAGGAAGGTCATGGGCTGCTCACGGTCAAGCCGCAGCTTGACGCTGTCAAAGCTGAGCATGCGGTTGATCGTGAAATGCGTCCCGTAATCACGAAGGAAGTCGAGATAGCCATACTCGCCCAGCCATTCGTCATTGTTGACGACGACGGCTTCCTTCATGTCGAGAAGCGCGCCGAAGGGCTTCAATATCCCTTCCTTGTTCTCGGCAATGATTTCCGGCGTCAGCATCGGGCGGCTTGTGTCGCGGCCCGTAGGATCACCCACTTTCGTGGTCGCGCCTCCCATGAGGACGATCGGCTTGTGGCCGGCCTGTTGCAGGCGGCGCAGCAGCATGATCTGCACCAGCGAGCCGACATGCAGCGAGCGCGCGGTCAGGTCAAAACCGATATAGCCGCTGATCGCTCCGGAAGCGGCACGCTTGTCCAGCCCCTCAATATCGGTTGCCTGATAGAGATAGCCGCGTTCCACCAGCGTGCGGACGAGATCGGATTCGTAGCTGTTGGTGGTCATGGCGGGGCTTTCCTGTGAATGCGAACAGGGCGCTAATAGCAGCATTGCACGCGGGTATGGAAGGCGCAGGGCCATCCGATGAGAGAGATGCTATGAAGCTTGCTGGCCTGATGAGCGGAACATCGCTGGATGGCGTGGATGTCGCGCTGCTGGAGAGCGATGGAGAGCGGCTGACCCGCTTCGGTCCGGGGCTGGAGCGGCCCTACAGCTCCGCAGAACGCAAGGGCTTGCTGGCAGCCGTCGATGCCGCTCTCCAGTGGCGCTGGCAGGGTGAGGCTCCGTCTGCCTTTGCCGAGGCCGAACGCATTCTCACGCTCACTCACGGCGAGGCCGTCGAGGCGGTGTGTGCAAAGGCTGGTCTTTCGCCGTCAGAGCTCGACGCGGTCGGCTTTCATGGCCAGACCGTGCTGCATCAGGCACCACTCAATGGCGTGAAGGGGCGCACACTGCAACTCGCTGACGGGCAGGCGTTGAGCGACAGGCTGGGCTGCCGGGTGGTCTATGATTTCCGGACCGCCGATGTGGAAGCAGGCGGGCAAGGCGCGCCGCTGGTGCCGGTCTATCACCGTGCCCTGAGCCAATGGTCGGGCCTCGAATGGCCTCTGGGCGTCATCAATATCGGCGGCGTGGCGAACATCACCCACATTGCGGCGGACGGTACGCTGACGGCCTTCGACACTGGCCCCGGTAATGGCCTCATCGACGCTTTCGTCGAGGCTCGCACCGGCGAGATCATGGACCGCAATGGCGAGATCGCCGCGCGCGGCCGCATCCATGAAGCCGCCTTCGCAGAGTTTCTCGACAATCCCTATTTCTCCCGGCCAGGCCCCAAATCGCTCGACCGCTGGGATTTCTCGCTGGATACGGTGCGCAACCTGTCACTGGAGGACGGGGCCGCGACCCTGACCGGACTTACCGCAAAGACCATCGCGATGGGCGTTGCCGCCTTGCCCGACGAGCCACGGCGTCTGGTGCTGTGTGGCGGCGGGCGGCGAAATGCGACGCTTGCCGAGCTGGTTGCCGCGGCCACGGGCATGAAAGTGTATTCAGCCGAGACGCTGGGCTGGCGCGGCGACCTCGTTGAGGCTGAGGCCTTCGCCTTCCTCGCTGCGCGCGTGATTGCAGGCCTGCCGTTCACTTACCCTGGCACGACAGGCGTGAAAGCGCCGATGGGCGGGGGAAAGATAGTGGGAGGAGCGTAGATGGATCAGGAGCCTCGGCGAACCGCTTGGGATATTTATTTTGATGTTGTGATGAGTCTACTTCGCGGGTTTCTGTTTTTAGCGCTCGCGGTGCTAGTGCTGATCATGGTCTTGAACGTCCGCCATTTCATCGAAGAGGGGGCTGGGTGGCAGGAGTGGCTGCAGTTGTTGCCAGTTGTGCCAATGGCAGCGCTATTCATTCTATTCGAACGTGGCCTCG
>NZ_JBQLZR010000217.1:0-36163 GCF_052168375.1 Glycocaulis sp. | reverse complement strand
GCCGATACCGATTGGCATGTGGACCGGCTCTATCAGGACCTGCTGCCTGGCGCGGCCATGGTGGTTGCGAACTTTCACCGCTATGCGGTCGATCCCAACCGCCCGCCAGATGGCGCGAGCCTCTATCCGGGCCAGAACACGACAGGCCTCGTCGCCCTGACCGATTTTGATGGCGAACCGATCTGGAACGAGGCCCCCGACGAGGACGCTATTGCCGCGCGTGTGGCAGCCTTCCATGCGCCCTATCACGCCGCTCTGACAGAGGCGCTGGAGCGGGCAAGGGCATTTCACGGCGTCGCCATCCTCTATGATGCACACTCCATCCGCTCGCGCATTCCCTTCCTGTTCGATGGCGTACTGCCCGATCTCAATATCGGGACGGCGGACGCGGCGAGCTGTGCGCCCCTGTTGCAAGCGGAGGTCGAGGCGGCCTGCGCCGCAGAACCCGGCTACCGCCATGTCGTGAACGGCCGCTTCAAGGGCGGGTGGACGACGCGCCATTACGGCAAGCCGGCTTCAGGCATTCACGCCGTCCAGATGGAGCTCGCCCAATCGGTCTATCTGGAAAGCGAAGCGCCGCCCTTTGCCTATGACGAGGCGCGGGCCGCCCGGCTGCGGCGCCTGCTCTCGACCCTCCTGCACCGCATCGAGGCGCTTGCACCGCAATTGAAGGACGCATCATGACCCAGAACCGGCGCAATGTTCGCGACATCTTTCCGCCAACCGGCACGGCGCTGAACGCCAAGTCATGGATGACCGAAGCGCCCTTGCGCATGCTGATGAACAATCTGCATCCCGATGTGGCCGAGAACCCCCACGAGCTGGTGGTCTATGGCGGTATTGGCCGGGCTGCGCGAAACTGGGAGGCCTATGACCGCATTGTCGCGGCGCTCAAAGAGCTCAATGAGGACGAGACCCTGCTGGTCCAGTCCGGCAAGCCGGTCGGTGTCTTCCGCACTCATGCCGACGCGCCGCGCGTGCTGATCGCCAACTCCAACCTCGTGCCGCACTGGGCGAACTGGGAGCATTTCAACGCGCTCGATAGGCAAGGCCTGATGATGTACGGCCAGATGACGGCCGGCTCCTGGATCTATATCGGCACGCAAGGCATCGTGCAGGGTACCTACGAGACCTTTGCAGAAGCCGGCCGCCAGCATTATGGCGGGGATCTCACGGGCAAGTGGATTCTGACCGCTGGCCTTGGCGGCATGGGCGGCGCGCAGCCTCTGGCGGCCGTCTTTGCAGGCGCCTCATGCCTGGCGGTCGAGTGCGACGAGACCCGCATCGATTTTCGCATCCGCACCCGCTATCTCGACGAGAAGGCGTTCACGCTCGATGAGGCGCTGGAGAAGATTGCCCGCTGGACGAAGGCAGGCGAGGCGAAGTCCGTCGGGCTTCTGGGTAATGCCGCCGACATCTTCCCCGAGCTGGTCCGCCGGATGCAGGCAGGCGACGTCCGCCCCGACATGGTCACCGACCAGACGAGCGCCCACGACCCTTTGCACGGCTATCTGCCCAAAGGCTGGAGCGTCGCGGACTGGCGGGCTCGTCAGGAAAGCGAGCCGCAGGCGGTGGAGCGTGCTGCCCGCGCCAGCATGAAGGCGCATGTTGCGGCCATGGTGGAGTTCCACAAGGCGGGTGTGCCCACACTCGATTACGGAAACAATATCCGTCAGGTGGCACTCGACGAAGGCCTGACCGATGCCTTCGCCTTCCCCGGATTTGTGCCGGCCTATATCCGCCCGCTCTTCTGCCGGGGTGTCGGACCGTTCCGCTGGTGCGCCCTGTCAGGCGATCCGGAAGACATTTACAAGACCGACGCGAAGATGAAGGAGCTCTTCCCCGAAAACGCCCATCTTCATCGCTGGCTGGACATGGCTGCGGAGCGGATAGCCTTCCAGGGCTTGCCCGCGCGTATTTGCTGGATCGGGCTTGGCGAGCGTCACAAGGCGGGCCTTGCCTTCAACGAAATGGTCCGCACCGGCGAGCTCAAGGCGCCGGTTGTGATTGGCAGGGACCATCTCGACAGCGGCTCCGTTGCGTCGCCCAACCGCGAGACCGAAGCCATGAAGGACGGGTCAGACGCGGTATCGGACTGGCCGCTCCTCAATGCGCTTCTGAACACCGCATCCGGGGCAACATGGGTCAGCCTGCATCACGGCGGCGGCGTGGGTATGGGCTTCTCCCAGCACTCGGGCATGGTCATCTGCTGTGATGGCAGCGCGGATGCAAACCGGCGCCTTGAGCGCGTGCTGTGGAACGATCCGGCGACCGGCGTGATGCGTCATGCCGATGCAGGGTATGACATCGCCATAGATTGTGCGCGCGAGCACGCGCTCAATCTGCCTTCACTCACCTAGGAGCCGGTATCGGCCAGCAGCGCTTCCAGCCTCTGCCGGTCAGCGGCGGACATGTCCATCGTGGCGGCGCGCTCGAAGAGCTCGCGTGCCTGTAGCGAACGTGCGCGCGCCTGTTCCGCTTCGCCCCAGGCCAGATGCAGCGCGCCCCAGCGCGGTGCCCGCCTTGCCGCCTGCCGGTAGCGCTGCGCAGCAGCACGGTGCTGCCCGCTTGCGGCAAGCAGATCGCCCATCTCTTTTAGCGGATCAGCCCATTCCGGGGCTTTGCGATGCGCTTCGGCCAGCATGTCGAGCGCGCCATTCAGATCACCATTCTGCCGGCGGATATCGGCCAGAAAGAGCTCGCCATAGGCCAGTTGCGGGGCCCGTTCGATGAGGGTTTGAAAGCGCGCCTCGATGCCGTTCGCCCCGTCCAGCCCGTCCAGATAGGCATGGGTGAGATCGAGATAGTAATTGCCCTCAGGCAAACCCTCCAGAAGGGTACGGGCTTCATCCACTTCTCCGGCCCGTGCAAACGCCACGGCTACAGTCGGATACCGGGCCTGTGCCACTGACGGCCTTGCATCGTCCGGCAATGCCTCCACGCCTTCGCGTATGCCAGGCCAAATGGCCTGCCAGGCCGGGGTGTCCTCAAGCTGTATGGCCACCTCGAAGGCAAAGTCCTCACGCCCGGACACGCCGGGCAGCGATTCAAATTCCGGCAGGCGCGAGTAGATCTCCGTGGCGCGCGCCGTGTCATACATCCACAGATGGGCATAGGCCTGTTGCCAGCGAAGCTGCTCTGCCGACACCGGACGGCGGCGTATGGCCTCTTCGAGATATTCGCTCGCTTCCAGATAGGCGTGACCGCGCAAAAGGAGATCAGCCTCCATGCCGACCACCATCGGGTCGCGTTCATCGGGGTTGTATTCATCGCCGCTGCGCAGATGGCGCGCGGCCTGCGCCATGTGGTGAAGTTCCGCGCCCGGCTGGCCGAGCATGCCGTAAACCTGCGCCAGATTGGCGTGCAGCAGGCCGAAATCGCCATGCAGTTCCACGGCGCTTTCACCGATCGCTAGCGCCTGTGCCAGATTGCCTTCGTCAAGATAGAGGCCGACGAGCGCCGCCGCCGCCCAGCGCCGGTCTGTGGGTGATCCGGTTGCGGCGAGCGTTTCGAACGCTGTGCGGGCATCTTCGGGGCGCTCGGAATCGAGAAGATAGACCGCATAGCGATAGGGCTGTGTCTGGGCAAAGATCGCGTCGGCAGCCTCGTCCAGACCGGCATAGATCTCGTCCGCGCCCGCCATGATGACGCGGGCCGGCTGCCCGCCGGCGCGCGCGGTGATGCGATAGCCTTCGCCCTCCCGCACGATTTCGCCGGTGATACGGATTTCCTCGCCCAGCCACGACCGAAGGAAACGCCAGAGCTCACCCGCCGACACGCCGGTCTGGGGTATTTCGACGGCCACCTCGTCGCCCCAGCTGTCTGCATAGGTATTGGCGGCGCGCATGGACTGTGTCGTGGTTTGCATCTCGGCCAGCCGGTCAAGCACGCGCGAGGCAATGGCGGCCCCCGTAAGGCCCTGTTCCTCCATGGCAGGCGGCACGGAGAAGGGCTGGATGGTCAGACCGCGATACTGCGTGGCACTCCACAGGACGGTCGCTACAATGACCACTGCAGTGAAGGCGGATACCGCGGCCAGGATCATCAGGGCTGCGCCCGCCGCTTCGCGGGCAATCTGCCAGTTGCGATGCGTGACATCGGAGCGGATCAGCCGCGCCTGATGCTCCAGTACCGCGCGCGCCATGGATCCCGGATTCTCGCCCAGCACATCGGCGCGCACTGCCATGGTCAACGGGTCCGGCGTTGGCGGCAAATCGTCTTCTGAAAAGCGCTGTTCGCCGCTTCGCGAAGGAGTGTGTGTATCGTCCATGGATGCCCCCGACTTGTCTGCACTCGGCCATGAGGCGCCAGCCGCCAGACAGTGTCGGGCAGCGCCTGTGGCTTACGAAACGCGCTCCGGCGTCGGGAATGCCGGAAAGCCTGACGCATGCGGTGGCACGACGCGTCTGACCGGACAGCAGAGTAGAGGCAACAAGGCGGTTGCGTCCATACATCTGGCCGCACGCCAAACCGATTGACAGTCGCACCGGCGCTTCAGTATTGCGGTCCCGATGCAGCGGCGGGCTGAGACCACCGCATGCAGCGCCCGTCCGCCGCGTGATTTGTAAAAGGTCAATGAGCGGACATCCTGAAAGACCCTGGTCCATGACCGCTGCGCGGTTTTCCTCCTCCGATCCTGTCGCTGACCGGCGTGCAGACTATGCAGAGCAATTCGCCGCGCGCGGTGATTTTCAGGCCGCGGCCGATGTACTCTCAAGCGCGCTTGAGCTTGTTCCGGCATGGACCGCCGGCTGGTTCCGCCTCGGCGAATTTCACGAAAAGGCAGGGCAGGGCGAAGCCGCGCTGCGCGCATGGGACCAGGCTCTCGAACTTGATCCCGCCGATCCGTTCGGGGCCAGCCTGAAACGCGACCTCGCCCGGGCCATGCCGGTCGCTGAATCCATGCCGCCAGCCTTCGTGGAATTGCTCTTCGACCAGTACGCCAGCCGGTTCGATGCAGCTCTGACGCGCGGCCTGGAGTATCGCGGACCGGACATTCTTCTGGCCCGCCTGCAGGCGAACGGCTTTGAGCGGGCGGCACATGCTCTCGATCTCGGTTGTGGCACAGGCCTGATGGGTGAGGTGCTGCGCCCGTTCTCAGGCAGGCTGGCGGGTGTCGACCTGTCGGCCGGCATGCTGGCAGAGGCGGAAGCGAAGGGCGTGTACGACGCCCTCGCCAAGGCCGACATAGCCCGTATGGACATGGTGCCAGCGCAGTACGACCTGATCGTCGCGGCGGACGTGTTCGCCTATGTCGGGGCGCTGGAAGCGGTGATTGCGTGGTGCCGTGCCGCCCTGCTTCCCGGTGGATATCTCGCCTTCACCGTTGAGGCGGCCGAGGAGGATATCGTCCTGAAGGAGAGCCGCCGCTTTGCGCACGGCGCACCCTATCTTGAAAACCTGCTGACCCAGGCCGGTTTCGCCGCTATTGACCTTGCCCCGTGCGTTGTCCGCAAGGACCGGGGCGAGGACATACACTCCTTCTGCGTCGTCGCGGCCCTTCCGGCCATCTGCCACGACAGGGAAGGTGACGGGGAAGCCCGCATTCCGGCCTGAGCGGCGCTTGTTCAGGCGTCGTCCAGCAGGAAGGTCACGGCGAGATTGACCCGGAAAGCGGTGATCTTGCCGTTCTCGATCTTCACATTCTGATCCTTCACCCAGGCGCTCGAAACATTGCGAAGCGTCTTGGAAGCACGGGCAATGCCCTGCACGACAGCATCATCGAAACTGTCAGGTGAAGTAGCGGATATCTCGGTTACACGAGCGACGCTCATGGCGTCCTCCTTTCATCAGCTCATGCCCAACCAACACACTGCCGGGCGGTGATGTTCCGATAATTTCTGATGCTCGAAGTGATGGTGCCCATCGAGGCGCCGGGCGCACACAGCATGAAAAAGCCCTTGCCAGCCTCGCCATCATGAAATGATATATCATTTGTCATTCAGCCGTTACGGCAAAAGAAAAAAGGGGAGAGAACTATGCGGTCTTTAATTGCAGCCGGATGCGCCATGCTGGTCAGCAGCGTGGCCACTGCGCAGGACAGTCTCAGCTTTGACGACCCGTCCGATCTCTTGCAGATCAACCGGAAAATCCAATGCTCGACCGTCGATGGCGAGCCGGCCGTCTATTACTGGAACGGCTACGCGTTTTCGCGCCGCCAGGGCGAGCGTGACCGCCGCCTGTTCCGTGTGGAAGGCATGAATATCCGGACTTGCGTATCCACCAGCCACCCTGAATACGGTGAGGGCTACCGGCTCATCTCGCGCGAGATCCTGCTCTATCTCGATCCGGAAACGAACGAGATCCTGTCGACATGGGACAATCCCTGGACCGGCGAGACGGTCGATGTGCTGCATGTCGCCAACGATCCGGTGAATAGCCAGAACTGGGAAAACGGTCCGCGCGGGCCGCTGAGCTGGAGCGGTCAGCAGACCGGTGATGGCTGGTGGCTGACGGCGACGGTTCCGCTCTTCTACCCGAACCCGCTCGCCAGCGAATTCGAGGCCGAGATCGGCGGCACCTACCACGCCACGGAAATGTTCAACTTCTTCGGCAATGTCTCCGAAGTGCTGGACCCCGAAACCACCAGCGCCGATGTGCATGTGGGCTGGGTGCGCATGTCGGACTGGCTTCCCTGGATGCGCATGCAGGGCCGCGAGGGCCTGATCTATTTCTCTACCGCAGGGCGCAAGCTGGATGGCGGCTATGACGAGCTGCCCGCCTTCTTCCGCGCGGAGATCGAGCGCAACTATCCTGAATACAATCAGGCACCGCCGCTCGATGATGACCGTCCGAACGTGACGAGCTGGAGCTATTATCTCGGCGTCGCACGTGGCGAGATCGAGGTGCCGGAACGCGGCGAGTAGGCCTCTGACACCTCAGGGCGCGGCGAAGTTTGTCACCGAATTGCAACACTTCGCCGCCTCTTGAGGAAATGGCCCGGAATAGGCCTGACGGCTCTGTTCAAAAGATATATCATTATACTCGGTTTGGATCGAATCCGATAACGGACGACGGCCAAGACAGGGGAGACCAGGTGTGAAAAAGTCCATTCTACTCAGCTCGGCCGCCGTGCTTGCGGTGACGGCTCTGACCACGGGTGCAGCTATCGGCCAGGAGGCTGAGGAAGCTGCCAGCTCGTCCAACGCCCGCGAAATCATCACGGTGACAGCCCGCCGGCGCGAGGAGACCATCCTTGATGCTCCCGTCGCGGTGACGGCCTTCGGCCAGGAAGATATCCTCAATCTCGGCCTCCAGTCGGTGGACGATGTGGCCCGCTTCACGCCCGGCCTGTCGTTCTCGGCGGCCTTCGGGCGGACCTCGGAGCGCCCGGTCATCCGTGGCCAGGCCAACGTTCTTGCCGGTGTGCAGTTCGGCGTGGAATCCGGCACCGCCTACTTTGTGGACGGCGTCTACTATCCCGGTTCGATCCAGAACCTCGATCCCAATGATCTGGCCCGCGTCGAAGTGATCCGCGGTCCGCAGAGCGCACTCTACGGCCGGAACACCTATGCCGGTGCCATCAATTTCGTGACCCGCGGCGGCACCGACGAGGTTGAGGCCAATCTGCGCGGCCGCTATGGCAGCCACGGCGAACACGAAGTGTCAGGCGGGATTTCAGGTCCGCTCGGCCCGAATGCCGGCTTCCGTGTGTCGCTGCGCGACTATCATTATGATGGCGAGTACACCAACACGGTGACCGGCCAGACAGTCGGTTCGCAGTCGACCACCTCCTTCTCCGGCGTGCTGGACTTCAGCCCGACGAGCAATATCGATTTCCGCGTCCGGGCCCAGTATTCGGACTCGAGCGACGGCACCCTGCCGCTCTTCCTGCAGCCGGCATCCGCCAACAACTGCTCGCCCGGTTATCGCTCGCTCAATTACTGGTCGCGTTCGGGCAGCACCAACAATAATCAGTATTTCTGCGGTGTGATCCGCCCAGGCCCGATCGCTCTGAACACCGGCCCGGCCGTTCCTGGTCAGCCGGCCATTGTGCCGGGCGTCCCGGCCAATGCGCTTAACCCCTTCCTGCCGTTCCAGCTCTATTCCACGGCTGACGGCACGGCGTTCGACGGCGTCACCAACGAGACGCTGCTCTTCTCCGGCATTATGGACTGGGATCTGGGCGGCTCGGGCTACATCCTCAGCCTGTCTGCGGGCTACCGCGATGAAGAGCGCCGTTTCGGTTCGGACTCCGACCACTCCTCCATCAACTTCGTCCTGCAGCCGGCGGGCATGTCAGACACCGGCGCGTTCTTTGCCAATACGACTCGCAACGAGGTGGTGGACTACTCGCTGGAAGCCCGTCTGGCCTCGCCGCTCGACCGCCGCTTCCGCTGGATGGTCGGTGCGTACATGTACGATCAGACCAGTGACCAGTTCTCCATCACCTTCTCGAACCTGTCGGGCAATCCGTCGAGCGAGCTGACCACCACCAACCAGGCGGTGTTCGGTCTTCTGGAATTCGACTTCACCGACAACCTCACCATGACGCTCGAAGGGCGCTATGCCGAGGAAGAAAAGACCACGCTGGACGGCATCGGTACCGCCACGCCGTTCAACCGGACCGACACGTTCGACAACTTCACGCCCCGCCTGACCCTGAACTGGTCGGTGAACCCCGAGACCACGGTGTTTGCCGTCTACTCGCGCGGTGTGAAACCGGGCGGCCAGAACGGCGCTATCGGCGCGAGCGTCGGTCAGCCGACCTATGACCAGGAAACGTCCGATAACTTCGAGATCGGGGTGAAGCAGTTCCTGTTCGGCGGCGCAGGCTATTTCGCGGCCTCGGCCTACTATATCGATGCGACCGACGTGCAGCTGACCACGGCAGTGGCCTCTGTCGGCGGTGCACTGAACTCGGTGGCCACCAACCAGGGTTCGGCCGAGATTCTGGGTCTCGAGCTGGAATACCGCCAGCAGGTCAATGACTATCTCTCAATCGGCGCAACCTACGCCTGGACCCGTCCGGAGTTCACCGAAGGCTGCGACGACGCCCAGTGGGAACTCACCTCGGGTGGCGGTGTGATCGCGGGCAACGCGACGGCACCGGGAACCGGCACGCAGTTCTTCGGCGCTACCGGTAACTGCTCCATCGCAGGCAATCGCATCCCGCTGACCTCCGAGCACCAGCTTTCGCTGAATGCAGAGGTGCGTGCGCCGATCGGTTCGACCGGCACGCTGGAATGGTTCCTGCGCGGCGACTACACCTACGAGTCCTCGAAATTCGTTCAGGTTCACAACCTGGCCGAAACCGGCGATGCGTCGATCTTCGGCGCCCAGCTCGGCATCGAGGGTGAGAGCTGGACGATCATGGCCTATGGCCGGAACATCTTCGATGAAGACTCCATCGTCATGGCCACGCGCTGGCTCCAGACGCCGTATCTGAGCACGGGCTTCTCGCCGAATACCGCTCCGGTAAACGCCGCACGTGGCGCTCCGCGGGCCTTCTTCGGGACGCTGCGCCGTGGCGCCAGCTTCGGTATCGAGGCTCGCTACCGCTTCTAGGCTTTCGGGCCGGGGGACGCGATGAGGGGCCGGGCAGCCAGTCTGCCCGGCCCTTCGTGCATCCGGGCGGCTGCATGATGAAAAGGACTGTTCTGATGGATTGTGTTCGCTACCTGCCCGCCATCGCCGCGATATGTCTGGCAGCGCCGGCCGCATACGGCCAGCTTCCTCACGGCCAGCCGGTGACCGGCGATGCCGAAGCCGAGGCCGTCCTGAACGCGGACCTCGAGCTTCTTCTCAGCTGGTTCGAAGGCCGCTTTGACAATGACCGGGAAGTTTTCTTTGCCGAGGAGGCGGGCGTTCCCGAAGAGGGGCGCAATGGACGTATCCACTCGATCTTCCGCAAGGTCGAGCTTCCTGCCTTTGGCGAGCATGTCTTCTATGTCGAGCAATATGCGGGCGGTGATCCGGAGAATATCTACCGCCAGCGTATCTACCGCTTCGTGGCTGATGCGGAAGCCAACGCCATCCGTCTGGACATCTACGCGCCCAATGACGCGGCGAGCCTGCGCGGTGCCTGGCGCGATCCGTCCCTTCTGGAAGGACTGACACCCGCCGATACGGTCAGCTATCCGGGCTGCGAGGTCTACTGGCGCCGCCGCGAAAACCAGTTTGTGGGTGAAACCGTGCGCGGGGCTTGCGTTGTCCAGAGCCGGCAGTCCGGCCGCACACTCGTCATTGAGGATGATCTGGTACTGACGCCGGACGCTATCTGGATCCGGGACCGGGCGCAGACATCGGAAGGCGAGTATGTCTATGGCAACCGGATGGAGTTGCCCCATCGCCTGCTGCGCGCCCGCCCGTTTGAATGTTGGGTCGCGGTCATGCGCGGTGCCAGCCATGGCGATAGCGGCGACGGAATGACCGACTGGCAGTTCCTGCGCGATATCTGGCTGCACGATCAGGGTGGCCGCGCGATTGTCAGGACCGACGAAACGCCGCCACGCGAAATCGAACTGCGCCTGCGCGATGTAGAGTGGCCAGCGCGGGACCGGCGCGGATCACTGACGCTTTATGTTCATGAGGCGGGCAATGACCGCGCGCTGTCCTATGCCTGGGGCGAGGCCGGCGCGGAACGCCTTGGCCTGAACCTGCGCTGGCTGCAGGCCAGCTGCACCCATACGCCGGGAAGCTGGGGCCCGTAGCGGACCGTCAGGCTCCGGCGAGGTCGAGGATGGCGAGCGCGGCGCGTTCGCCAACCTCCATTGCGCCTTCCATGCCCGTATGCAGATGGCTGGCGTGCTCGCCAGCGATGAACAGGCGTCCGGCGGGCTGGATCATCGGTTCGGCCCATCGCGAAATCTGCCCTGGCGCCCAGTGCATGTAGGCACCGCCCGCCAGCGGATTGGATGGCAGCCACCGGACGACTTCCCGCAAGGCAAGGCGACCTTCGCTCGCCGGGCGGATTTCGGCAAATGTCCGGCTGAGCAAGGCCTGCCAGTCCGCATCGCTGTTGGAGGCTCCGCGCAGCGCATCCTGCCCGTCGATCCAGCAAGTGAACATGCCTGTCGGGCCATTGGCGTCGCGCCGCGCAAAGATCCGGTTCAGCGGGGTATTGGTCCACATTTCAGGCGCGAGCCCGTCGGCTTCCCAGAATGGGGTTTCCGCCTGCGCATGCAACTGGATGATCGGTGTGTAGGGGAGGAGGTCCAGTGCCTCGGACTGAGGCGCCGACAAGGGCGCATCTATCGCCAGATTGCGCAAGACCGCGAAGGGCAGGGCGCTGACGAGAAAGTCCGCACGCAGGGTCTCGCCGTTTTCAAGCGTGACGCGGGCGCCCGTCTCATCGGCTTCGATGGCTGCCGCGCGGGATTGCAACCTAACCTCGCGAGGCAGGCTGGCGGCCATGGCTTCGGGCAGGCGCTGGGATCCGCCAGCCACACGCTGGGATGGGCCCATTTCGCGCTCGGCAGCGTAGAGCGTCAGTGAGCGCCAGACATTCATCATCGAATAGGTCGCAAGGCGTCCCCCATTCAGCGTCGCGTCCATCAGACGGATCGCCTCGTCATTCGCTCCCAGAGTGCGCAGGAAGGCTTCGGCCGCTATGTCGTGCTCCTGCCACTGCGCTTCGCGCCAGGCATAGACATCGGGCAGCGGGTTGTGGCGCGCCACCATCGCAAAGAAGAGCTGGTGCGGGGACAGTCCGCGCAACGTGTCAGGCAAGCGATTGAGCGGTGAGGCAGGCCAGTCGGCAGCCGGAATGCGCTGTCCGTCCACGACCAGCTGTTCGCCAAAACGCGACGGGGCGAAATCTTCAAACACAAGGCCCAGTGCGGCAGCCTCGGCCCTTACCCTCGCATAGCCCTGTCCCACCTGCTCACCGCCGCCTTCGGGTGCGCCGGGCAAATGGTCCAGCGTCACCATCCGCCCGCCAATGCGTTCAGACGCCTCCAGTACCAGCACGTCGAGACCGGCATCGGCCAGCAGCCTTGCCGCATGCAGGCCGCTGAGGCCCGCCCCCAGCACGATCACGTCGGCCGCCTTTGCGCCGCGGTCAGTACGGGGCCCGCATCCGCCAAGGGCAAAACTGCCCATCAGGGCCGCGCCGCTGGCAAGAAGGCTGCGCCGGGACAATCTCATGAGGACCTCCGCCAGAGTTGTGCGATCATCTGCGCGCGCGGCCTTGCCATGAGCGCCGGGATGAAATGTTATATCCTTTGAAGAATGACGGTGTTCAAGCGCCGCGGTCAAGCGAGAGGGGAGAGGCCAGAGCCGATGTTGAAACGCCGGGAGTTCCTTGCCGTTGCGGCCATGGCCGCCACAGGCAGCCTTGCCGGTTGCGGACGGCGCGACGATCCGCCCGGCAGCCTCTACGGACGCGCCGTGGCCCAGGCGCCGCCTCGCACGCCCTGGGACGCGCAATGGCTCGCCTTCGAGGCGCGCATGGCCGAGAACGAAACCCTGCGCATCGATTATTTCACCAAGGCGGAACTCGGCAATGAGGAGCGGATGCTCCACGATTTGCGCCGGGGGCGTGCCCATATCGGCGGCATGTCGCTCCAGGGGCTGGCTTCCAGCATACCGGAGCTTTCAATCGCGCTTGCGCCCTATCTCTTCGAGTCAAACGAGGAGGTGGACTACGTCTATGACAACCATCTCTACGACATCATCAACGAGCTGGCGCTGGCGCAGAACCTCATCCTCCTGCAATGGGTAGAGGTCGGCTGGACCCACATCTTCGCCAACCGCCCCTTGCTGGTGCCTTCCGATGCGGCAGGCCTGAAAATCCGCACCTCGCCCAATGCGGCGGCGCGCTTCTTCTGCGAAGCGGCGGGCATGGACGCAATTGCGCTTGGCATTTCCGATGTCATTCCCGCCCTGCAGACCGGGCTCGTCGAGGGCGGTCTCTCCAGCCTGCCCTTCCATTTCTTCTCCACGCTGGAGATGGCGCGCGACTTTACGCTGACGCGCCACTCCTTTGATACTGGCGCGATTGTCCTGAACCGCGACTGGTATGAACGGGCAACCGCTTCCCAGCGCGAAACCATCGATCAGGCCTGGGGTTCGTCGGCGGATGCCCGTGCCGGTGTCCGGGCGATGACGGGCATGCTGGAAGGGGCCATGCGCTCCGGCGTCATGCGTGGTCCGGACGGCAATGTGGTGCGTGAATTACGCACCTCTCAGGGCGAGCCCATCGCGGTTCATGACCTTGATCCGGCGCAGCGTGCGGCCTGGCGCCAGGCGACGGAAAACGTCGTCGATCGCCTGGTTGATGATGCCGGCGGGCGTTCGCGTGAAGTGTATGAGGCAATCCTTGCGGGCAAGGCGGCCTTTGCGGCCCGGCAGACGGGCGGTGACGCATGAGTGCGCTGTTGAAGTTTCTCAGCTCCGCAGAACGGTGGGCGGCGATCCTCGCCTTCGCCATAATGACGATTGCCCTGTTGGCTGACGTTGTGTCACGCCGCCTGTTCCAGACTGGAATAATCGGGGCTGTGGAGATCGCCGTCTTTGGCATGATCGCGCTGGCCATGTTCGGTATTGGCGTCGCGACCGATCACGGTGCGCACTTGCGCGCTACCGCGTTCGATTTCCTTGTTCCCGCCCCCCTGCGCGCCGGCGTTGCACGCCTTGGCAGCCTGCTGACGGCGGTCTTTTTCCTCGTCCTGACCGTGTTTGCAGGGTGGATCGTGGCAGAGTCCTTCCTGCTGGGCGACCGGACAGCGGTGCTTCGCGCGCCGGTCTGGGCGTTGCAGACAATCCTGCTTCTGGCTTTTGCCAGCAATGCGATCCGCTTCCTCATCTATTTTGCTGATCCGGCCCTGAAGCCGGAGGAGCGCGTGGGCGGGGACGGGCCGCCAGTTGGTGCGGCACGCTCAGGCGAGGAGGGGGCACGCTGATGGAAATCTGGTTCCTTGTCGCGGCGATCCTCGCGCTGGCACTTCTGCGCCAGCCTGTTCTGGTACTGCTGGGTGTGGCCGCGCTCTTCGTCTACACCGTCTGGAATGACGGCCGGCCCGAATACGCGCTCTATGATGTGTGGTTCGCGGTCAATCAGGATGTGCTTCTGGCGATACCGCTCTTCGTGCTCGCCGGGGCGGTCATGTCGGCTGGTGCGATTGCCGAACGCATCATCGCCTTCATGCGTGAACTCACCCGGCCTGTGCCCGGAGGCCTGGCGCTCGCGGCGGTTCTGTCCTGCGCAGGGTTTGCCGCCATTTCCGGGTCTGCTGCCGTTACGCTGCTCGCCGTGGGCGGGATCATGTACCGCGCGCTCATTGATTCCGGCTATTCGAAAACCTTTTCCATCGGCGCCCTGTGTGCTGGCGGCGTGCTGGGCATCATCATCCCGCCCTCAATCCCGCTCATCCTCTACGGCTACATCACCCAAGTCTCGATCTCGCAGCTTTTCCTGGCCGGTATCGGCCCCGCTCTGGTCCTCATCGCCATCTTCTCGATCTATGCCGTCGTGCTGAACCGGCGTAACCGCGAGGGCGCCTGGCGGCCACGTGAGATCGTCCGGGCTTTCGCGCGCGCCGGCTTCGCCCTGCCTGTCCCGCTGGTCATTCTGGGCGGCATCTATACCGGCTGGTTTACCGTCACGGAGGCCGCAGCCGTCGCCGTGGCGCTGGCGGGCATTGTCGAGGTGCTGATCCACCGCGACCTGACGCTTGGCCAGCTGAAAGACGTGGCAGTGGACTCGGCCAAGCTTCTTGGCAGCCTCTACCCCATCCTTGCCTTTGCCTTTGCCCTGAACGTGTTCCTGACCGCCGAAGGTGTGCCCCAGGCGCTGGTCGCAGACCTCGCCGGGGTCATCTCGTCACCGTTGGAATTCCTCATCGCCGCGAACGCCCTGCTGTTGGCCGTGGGCATGGTGATTGATGTCGGTTCGGCGACGCTGGTGCTGGCACCCTTGCTGCAGCCACTGGCGGAATCGCAGAATATCCACCCGGTGCATTTCGGGATCATGATGATCGTCAATCTGGGGATCGGTTATCTCACCCCGCCTCTGGGCCTGAACCTGATCGTCGCCATGGCGGCCTTCCGGGAAAGCTTCTGGACGGTGTGCAAGGCGGTGCTGCCCTTTATCGGGCTGATGCTCGTCGCACTCTGGATAATAGCGGCCTTTCCGCAGATCGCGCTCTTCTTCGTGCGCTAAAGGCCGGTGTGCCCCTGGATAATGGCGGTCAGTCGTGCCTGAAGCGCAAATGGGTCGAGACCCTCGTCCAGTGCCGCTTGCGAGCGTGCGCCAGCGATTACCTTGAGGCGCATTTGCTGCCACAACTGCAGCAGGAAGCCGCCATGGGCGTCGGGCTGCCAGCCTTCCAGCGTGACGGGTGCTGTCAGGCTCGCCAGAAGCGCATCATCAGGCTCAGTGGACCCTTCTGCCGGATCGCCGGCGTGGCGGGCGAGATGCGCGGCCATGTCGCCTAGCGCACGATCACGGTCATCGCCCCAATTCTCCAGACGCACATGCGGTGAAACATCGGTCAGGCGCTCCAGATGCGCCGAGAGGGGGTCTCGCGCCATCGCGCCGATGAGTGTGGGAACCTGCACCCGGTCCGGTCCATCCTCGCCGACAGCGCGGAAAGCGGCCCGGTAGGGCGCAGGGTAGGTGTCCCATGCGGTGAGCCAGTCGCGAAGGCGGCGCAGTCGCACCTCCATGGGCGGTACCGGTATATCAAGGCGCGCATCCAGCCGTGGAGAGTTCCACGGAAAGAAAAGGCGCTGCTCCTCTAGGCGTGCCCAGATTTGTGCCAGATGGGACCCGTCCCGGACGGGCGGGAAAACGACGCAATAGCGCTCCAGAAGGTCGGCGCGTTCGGCCTCGCTCCACACGGCATAGCCGTCGAGTGCCAGCGCGGCGATACGTTGCGGCGCCATCAGAGCGGCGGCCATGGCTGTGCCAGCGCCGGTGTGAAACCCGTAAAGCCCGGCGCGAGGCACGCCCAGCGTGTCCATGAAGGCCAGCAAATGGCGGGCATAGTCTTCCCGGTTCGGCTCGGTCACAGGCAAGGGCGCGCTCAGCCCGTTTCCGGGCGTATCTGGCGCAATCACGTCAAAACGGTCTGAAAGCGCGGCCGCGACGGCGTGGAGGGCGCCTGCGCTCTCAGGTGATCCGTGCAGCAGGATCACGACCGGATTTCCGTGACGGCCTGCGCGGCGATAATGCACGATCGTGCCGCCCGCCTTCACGGCGTGGCGCTGACCCCAGACATGGGCGCCGACGCTCACAGCCGCACCATCGCCTTGCCGACATGGCGCCCCTCTACCATGCGTTCAAATAGGGCAGGCGCATCCACCCAGCCCGCCACGCTGTCCTCGGCAATCTTGAGCATGCCTGCGCGCACCAGCGGGGCGGCGAACTGCGTAAACTCCGCCCAGCGGTCATAATAGTCATAGACGACCAGACCCATCAGGCTCGCCCGCTTCGCGATCAGCAGGCCGGGCGGAATGCCATGCCTCGGCCCGTCAGCATGGTATTCGCCTGCCAGTCCGCACAGCACGGCGCGGCCATAGGGCCGCATGCGTGAAAGGGCGAGTTGCAGGATGGCCGTGCTGACATTTTCCAGATGCACATCAAGCCCATCGGGCAACGTAGTTTGCAACGCCTCTTGCCAGCCTTCGCTGCGGTAATCGATGCAGGCGTCGAACCGGTAGGTTTCCTGAACCAGCGCGCATTTCTGCGCTCCGCCGGCAATACCGGCCACGTATGCGGCTCCCAGCGCCCGCGCGATCTGGCCCGCTGCGCCGCCAACAGCGCCTGCGGCCGCATCAATGAGAACGATGTCTCCGGCGCGAATGTCCGCCCGGTGGCGCATGGCCGCCCATGCGGTCAGTCCGGGCATCCCCAGCGCACCCAGATGATCGGCAGGGTCGAGACCGGTCATGTCGATCTTGCGTACCGCACTGTCCGGCAGGGCCGCGAAATCGCGCCAGCCTGCCTCGGTGGTGTGAACCCAGTCGCCTTCCCGGAAGTGCGCCGAACGGCTTTGCGCGACCTGTCCGACGCCGTGCCCGGGGATGGCGTCCAGCATGGGGCGCGGCGCTGGCTCGCCCATGTGCCGTCCGCGCAGACGCATGGCCACGTAAGGGTCGAGCGATATGGCTGCCAGCCGGATCAGCACGCCGTCTTCCGGACACACGGGGCGCGGGGTTTCGATGATCGCGATGTCGCTGGCCGCAGGGCGGCGGTCCACGGCGTGGGCAAGCACGCCCTGCTGCATCATCATGATCAGGCCTCGATGATCTCCACCAGCGTGCCATCCGGTGCACGCAGCGTCCCGGCACGCTTGCCGGTATAGGGCGCGCCAGACCGGATCACCGGAGCGCTGACCCAGTCACCGCACACGCTGTCGAAATCGGGATGGATAAAGCTGCCGAGCGCGCACCCCGGTGCCAGCCAGCCCTCATGCATCGGGCGGGGCGTCGCATTCGCGGGGTACTGATCCAGTTCCAGAAAGACATCCCGGCCATGGATCGCCGTGGAAATGGTATGCAACTCGCTGGTCGGTGTGCCAAACGCGTTGGCGAGCATGTGATACTCGATGTCCATGATGCGGCCGGTGGGAAAGCCCACCTTCGTCTCGAACCAGTCGAGGGAGGCCTTCATGTCACTGCAGGCCATCACGAGAATGAAAAGCCGGTCAATCGGGCTTTGTGCGCGCGGCAGGTCATAGGCGGGCAGGTCGTCGCGGATCTGCGTCAGGTAGACGATCTCGCCATCGGGTCCCTTCACCTGCATGGGATAGATGGCCGGCAGGCCTTCGATCTCGCGCGGCGGGCCGATGACCTCGAACGGCGTGCCCTTCACCCGTTCGTGGGCGGCAAGCACGTCCTGCACGCAAATCTCGATTGCCGCCCAGCCATAGCTGCGCAGCGGCAGGAAGTCCGGGTGAGGGGCCTGCTCCACGAGGCGCAGGAAAATGTCGGCGCCCGATGCCGGCTGCATGATCACATGACGGGCACCTGCAGCTTTGGGCGCTGCCCAGCTTGCCGCGAGGTCCGCATCAAGCGGGCCGCTTTCGACAGTGCGATAGTCCAGTACATTGCGGTAGAGCGCCTCGCTGGCATCAAGATTGGCAACCGTCAGTGTTGCGGAGCGCAGGCATTTCATCGTGGCAGCTTCCCGTTCGAGGTGATTGTCAGGCCGCACAAATGCGGTGCACTATGCAAAAGGTTATATCATTTGATGCGCTGTGCCAGCCCTTTTGCGGCAGCGTTCCGGACGGGAGATTATCACCATGCGCCTTGCCCTGATCGCAGCCCTTGTGAGCTTCGCGCCTGCTGCAATTGCAGATGAAGCACTGGAAGCCCGCCAGATTATCGAGCGGGCGCATGAGGCAGCCGGCGGCGTGCTCTGGGTCAATCCGGAAACGCTCTACATGGAAGGCCATGGCGTCTTCTTTCCGGATGGTGGCCACGAGCCGGTCATCTACGAGCCCTACCGCATGTGGCGGGTCTATCCCGAAGGCAAGGATGACGCCCATATCGCTGACGGGCGGGTACGCATCGAGGCCTTCCGGGGGGGCGAGATTGTCTTCCAGCTCGCCTTTGACGGCCAGAATACCTACAACCAGAATGGTCTGGTGCCCGGCGGCAGCGGCAGCCCGGAATGGTCAAACAGCTTCGGCTTCGGCGCCATACGTTACGCCCTTGATCCCGAATACACCCTCCATCGCCTGCCTGATGACTATGTCGACGGGCGGGAAGTCCACGTGATCCGGGTTACGGATGCGGCCGGTGGCGACACCGTGTTCTCGATCGCACAGGATGATTACGCCATCTTGCGCGTCGGTTTCGAGACGCCGCGCGGCTGGCATGAGCGGATCTATTCGGACTTTTTCTCCAATGAAGGCGATGCCTGGGTCCAGCCGGGCCGGGTGCGCCTGTTCTATAATGGCGTGAAGGCGAACGAGACCATCTGGACCGCCTATCGGGTCAACGAGCCGATGGAGGAGAGCCTTTTCGTGCTGGGGGATTGATGTTAGTGTGTATTTGTTGACATTCGAAACGAGTGCGCATAGATACACATGGATAGCCGGTCGATCATCGCGGCACTTAAGCGCGAGGGGTGGGAACTGGTGGCGAGCAAGGGTTCGCACCTGCAGTTCAAGCATGTCTCAAAACCGGGACGCGTTACCGTGCCGCATCCGAAAAAGGACGTGCCCATCGGCACCCTTCGCTCCATCGAGCAGCAAGCAGGCATAAAGCTCAGGAAATAGCGCAGTGGCTGAATATATTGCTCTCATTCATAAGGACGCGGACAGCGATTTCGGCGTGTCCTTCCCGGATTTTCCAGGCTGTATCACGGCAGGGTCAACGCTGGATGAGGCTCGGGCCATGGCCGAGGAGGTGCTGGCCTTCCATGTGGAGGGCATGCTGGAAGATGGCGAGGCGATCCCCGAACCCTCAAGCCTGACCGGCATCATGGCCGATCCGCAGAACCGTGATGGCGTCGCGGTGCTGGTCGCGCTCAAAGCCGAGCCGAAGACGGTGCGGGTCAATATCACCTTGCCCGACGACACGTTGCGCGAGATTGACCGCTATGCGAGCGATCACGGCTTTACCCGTTCCGGCCTGCTGGCAGCAGCTGCTCGCAAGGCAATTCGCGAAGGGCTGGATGCCTAGCTCAGCCCCAGCGCCTTGCCGGCATCTTCCGAGCTCATTTCGCCGGCGGCTTCAACGCCCTCATTTTCCTGCTGCACGATGCGCAGGATGCGCGCGATGAATTCCTGGTTCCACGCACCGCGCTCGGCGGCTTGCGATTTGTCGGGCGCAAAGGCCTCGATATCGGCGCGGGTGAGAGTGCCCTTTTCCTCCAGCAGGCGCTCGACCGTATCAAGGCGCATGCGCATCACGGAGACTTCCTGGGCCAGCGCCATGACGATGTTTATGACGCGCTCGGCCTCGCGGTCCTCGAAGAACCAGGGGCGTTTGCCCTTGGCCTTGTTGCCGGCCTGTGCAAGCGGATCGAAACCGGACATCACGCAGCCTCCTTGCGGGCACCGATAAGCTCCCAGGCAGCCTTGCGCCCGTAATCCTCCACCTTGTCATCGCCGGCAGAGGGGAAGAGGGAGGTGTCGACCACAGCGGCCACGCCGCCATGAATGGCATTGCCCGGCTTGAACCCGGCCTTGATCATCAGCTCGTCCAGATCGATCTCGTGCATCGTCGTCCAGAACGGCTCGTTATTGTAGAAGGCATCCCAGTCCCGGATGGCCTGCTCGAAGAGCGGCATGTCTGCGGCGTATTGCGGCTGCTCGACATGCAGCACCATACCGCCGGGTTTCAGCACACGGCGGCTCTCGGCAAAGATGCGGCCCATGGCCGACCGGCTGGTTTCGTGCAGGAACATGGTCGTCTGCACCCAGTCAAAACTCTCATCGGCAAAGCGGGACAGGTCTTCGGCGTTGGCCTGGATGAAGGTGACATTGTCGATGCCCAGCGATTTGGCCCGCGCGAGGCCGTAGCGCAGCATCGGGGCACCGGAATCGACCGCAATGACTTCGGCGTCAGGAAAGGCCTGCGCGATGGGCAGCACGTTGTGGCCGAGGCCGCAGCCAAGATCGAGAATGCGCTTCGGCTTGAAGTCCGGCAGGTGCTTTTTCAGCCAGGCGACAACAGCGTGCCCGCCGCCATCATTGTATCGGCCAAGCGCGCCGCCCGTCGTTGCGAAGATTCCGCAATCATAATTGGCTGGACCGGTTACATCGCCAGAGACGATCTCGCCGTGATAGCTGCCGGGCATGCAGTGATGGTCGACCGCGGTGAGATAGTTCGGAACCGTGAAGCTTGGCTCCAGCTGCAGGCGCGGGTCACCGGCTGTCAGCGCGCGCGCCTTTTCCGTCAGCGCATCGCCCTGGCGCAGCGTGACCCAGCGGCCGGCCTGCTGGCGCTGTTCCATCGTGGCGCGGCGCAGCGCGCTCCAGGTCTGGAAGGCCGGGTCTTTCAGGAGCGCCTTGCGGACATCATGGCGGGACTTGAAGCCGTCACCGGCTTTCGGCGCGATGCGCGTCTCGTAGGCCTTCTTGACGCCCGGAAGCACGCGTGCGGCCAGATGCCGGTTCATGTGGGCCAGAAAGTTGAACCGCTCGCATTCGTCATGCGTCAGCTCGGGGAAAACCTCGTGGCGGCCGACCAGCCGGTAATCCGGCGGGCCGTCATAGGCCGGCATGGAGGATTTCGTGTCTGCACCGTCTTTGGGCATGGCTCACTCCCTCGTCTGACGCGTCGTTACGCGCACTTTTCTCATCTGATCGCATGATCAGGGCTTGGCAAGTGCGCGCTGATCTAATGATATATCATTTGAGCAGGCCAGCGTCACATGCAAGTGCCTCCTGTCATGCGCGCCAGTGTGTCGCAGGAGTTGCCCAACGAAGGAAAGCCATCCCATGACCACGCGGATCATTGCCCTTTTCAATCTAAAACCGGGCATCAGCGCAGCCGATTACGAAGCCTGGGCGAAGGCGAAGGACATACCCACGGTCAACGGGCTGAAGTCGGTAGACGAGTTCACCGTCTTCAAGTCCACCGGGCTTCTGGGGTCGGAGGCAAAGCCGCCATATGCCTATATCGAGATCATCGATGTGAACGATATGGGCCAGTTTGGCGCCGACGTTTCCACCCAGACCATGCAGGCAATTGCGGGCGAGTTTCAGGCCATGACCGATGATCTCGCCTTCATCCTCACCGACAAGCTCGCCTAGGGGGCAGCATGGGACGTTTTACCGGCAAGACAGCCGTCATCACCGGCTCCGGGCGCCGCAAGGGGCTGGGTGAGGCGATCGCGCTGCGCCTCGCGGCAGAGGGTGCCAACATCGTCATTTCCGACATCGGAAAGCCGTCCGATCCGGCTACGCCGGCCGAGCATATCGGCGCGACCGACGAGATGGAGGCGATTGCCGCTGATATCCGCAAGGCGGGCGTGTCAGCGTCCACCAGGGTGTGTGATGTACGCGATCTTGAGCAGATGCGGGCCCTTGCGCGCCACGCCGTCGAGGCCCACGGCTCGCTGGATATCTGGGTCAATAATGCCGGCATCGGCTACATCATGAAGCCGCTGCTCGATGTAACGGCGGATGACTGGCGCGCCGTGATCGACGTGAACCTGACGGGCTGCTTCTTCGGCATCAAGGCGGCAGCAGAAGTGATGGTGAAGGTCGGCAAGGGCGGGCGCATCGTCAATATCGCCAGCCAGGCCGCCAAGTCCGGCTTTCCCCATGCGCAGGCCTATACCAGCTCCAAGCACGGGCTTGTGGGGCTCGTGCGCTCGGCGGCAATAGAGCTCGGCCCGCACGCGATCACTGTGAACAATGTCTGCCCGAACCATGTCACCACGGGGCTGGGCGCCTGGCAGAACGAATATTTCTCCAAGGTCGTCGGCGCAGCCAGCGTCGAGGATTACCTCAAGGCCATGGCCGACCGCATCCCGCTCAGGCGCCCCGGCAAGCCGGAGGACACCGCAAAGGCGGTTGCCTTCCTGTGCTCGGAGGAAGCCGCCTACATCACCGCTGAAAGCATGAACGTGTCGGGCGGCGAGGAGCCGCACTGATTGCCACTACCAGGGGCCCGGCCTCCGAGCCGTGACCCGTTATCGCCTGCTTGGCATAGAAATGGATCCCGGCTTTCGCCGGTAAAACGCGTAAACTGGAAAGCAGCCTCCATGACCCATAATCCACCGCCCGGATTCACCTGGCCCAACGGGGCAAAGCTCGCGCTTTCCATCGTCGTCAATGTCGAGGAAGGGGCAGAGGCCAATATCCGTGACGGCGACAAGGGCCCGGAGCCGGTCGACGAGCTGGGCGTGGCGCTCAAAGCGCCAATCCGCATTCACGGCAACGAGACAAACTACCAATACGGCATTAATCGCGGCGCAGGCCGGGTCCTGAAACTTCTGGACGCGTACAAGGTGCCCGCCACCTGGACAGCGTGTTCACAGGCGCTGGAGCGTGCGCCCTGGATTGCCAAAGCCATCATGGAGCGCGGGGATGAGCCGTGCTGCCATGGCTGGCGCTGGAAGTTCCAGGCCTTCATGGACGAGGCGCGCGAACGGGAGTTCATCCGCAAGGGTACCGACAGTATCGCGCAGACCTGCGGGCGGCGCCCGGCAGGGTGGCTTTCGCGCTATCTGCATACCGACATTACGCGCGGTCTGCTGGCCGAGGCCGGCTACACCTACCACATGGACGATTATTCCGATGACTTCCCCTACTGGGACGTCGTGGATATGCCGGGCGGCGGCCGCAAGCCGATCATTGTGTTGCCCTATGCCCTTGATTCCAATGACATGAAGTTCTGGCTGGCGCCTGCGCTGACCACGCGCGACTGGCTGCAATACGCCATCGATACGTTTGACTGGCTGCACGCTGAAGCGAAGCAAGACGGCGCTCGCATGATGAGCCTCGGCCTGCACCTGCGCATTATCGGGCGGCCGGGCCGGATCGCGGCCTTCCGCGATTTTCTGGACTACGTTTCGCAAAAGGACGGGGTCTGGATGGCGACCCGCGAGCAGATTGCCGATGCCTTTGCAGCGGCTGTGCCCGCGCCCGCCATCACCAATACGGGAGACTGAACCATGCGCGCTCTTGCCGCCGCCTTTAGCCTGTTCCTGCTTGCTGCGCCGGTCAGCGCTCAGGAAGCCCCGCCTGCATCAGGCGGGGCGGGAGAGCTGGCATCCCTGCTGACGGGCTCATTCTCCAGCCTGGAGCAATCGCGCACCGAAGGCTGGGGCTATGTGGAAAGCGAGACGGTACGTATCTGGCCGGAGCGCGAGGACGGCATCTGGCTCTATCAGGAAAACGCCTTTCTGGGGTCAGGGCCGGATGATTTCGACCCGGCCATCAAGCAGCGCCCTTACTTCCAGCGCATCATCCGGCTGGTGGAGCTGAGCGACCGCGAAGTGCTGCGCACGATCTACAGCCTCACTGATCCGGCCTCGGTGGTGGGCGCCTATGAGGAGCCTTCGCGCATCGCAGATGAACAGCTTGGCGAGGTGAATTGTTCTGGCCCGGTCCATCGCATCGCCCACGGATACTGGCAGGCCGAGTTCGACACCTGTCCGTCTGGCCTGCGCGGCGCGGTTCGCACCCATTCACGCTCCATCCACACCCCGCATGGTCACGCCAACTGGGATCGCGGCTTCGATGCCGAAGGCAATCTCATCTGGGGACCGGCGCAGGGCGGCTACGTTTTTGACCGTATCGACTGACCTTGAAACGCCCGCCAAGCGGGCAGGGGAGAGACCCACATGAAACTGCGACACTGCCTGATGTCCGCCATCGCCGTGCTGGCACTTGGCGCGTGCAGCGAACCGGTGGCTCGCGAGAGCACGGCCATGGCCGCAACCCTGTCCCAGGAGGAGGCCGCTGCGCGCAATCCGCTGGACCTGCGCCGGACGACCCTGCTGGTTCGAAATCTCGAGGCTTCGCTTGCCCTCTATCGCGATGCGATGGGCATGGAGGTCGCCTACGACCAGATCATCACCAGCCGCGACGGGACCAGCCAGTCCCGCCTTGTGCTGCTCAAGGCCAATGATGACCGGATCGGCATGCTGGGCCTTTGGGAACTGGCGAATGCGGGCGAGGCTCCGCCGCCGGATGTGCCGGAAACGGGGTTCCGCACGGGCGAGATTGTCTTGCTGTTCAATACGCCCGAGCTCGACACCGTCTTCCCGGCGGCAGCCGCCGTACCGGGCCTCACCGTGATGAGCGAGCCGACCTACCGTGAGTATCCGGGCGATGGCGTGACCTTCCAGGTCATGGTGTCCATGCTGCGTGATCCGGACGGGCATATCGTCGAGCTGAACAACCTCATCTCGCCCGCTCTTGAGTGGGATTGATCATCCGGCCTTCGCTCACATTGAGCATCCGGGCTGCAATCCGGATTTGTCCGGACATTTCAGAAAGAGTATATCGTTTCCATGCGCTCCTTGCTGTTTGTTCCCGGCTCCCGGCCCGACCGCATCGCCAAGGCTCTGGCCTCTGGCGCAGATGCGGTCTGCATTGACCTTGAGGATGCAGTTGCGCCGCAGGACAAGGCCAGCGCGCGCGAAGCAGTGATGCAGGCCCTGTCAGAGCGGCGAGACGCTACGCCGCGTCTGGGTTTCAGGGTCAATCCGATGCGCACGCCCGAAGGGCTCGCCGATCTTGCCGCCTACAGCGCATCGCGTGCCGTAGCCGACTTCGTGATGATTCCGAAGGTTTCGCACCCGGTGGAGCTGGAGATTGCGGCCGGCGCCCTGGAATCCCATGAGCGCCCGCATCTCTGGCCAGTGGTGGAAAGCGCTGCGGGTCTCTTATGTGCCGGCGAGATAGCTGCAGCCGAATGTGTTCAGGGTATCCTGTTCGGCGGGGCGGACTTTGCGGCGGATCTCGGCATCACGCTGGACTGGGAACCGCTTTTCCATGCCCGTGCGACGCTCGCTGTCGCTGCGGCGGCTGGCGGAGTCCAGCTGCTGGATGTGCCCTATCTCGACGTCAATGATGATGAGGGGCTTGCGGCCAGCACCGCGCGCGTCAAGGCGCTGGGCTTTACCGGACGCGCCTGCATTCACCCGAAGCAGGTGGACGGGGTCAACGCCGTCTTCACCCCCGGAGAAGCCGAAATCGCGCACGCGCGGCGCGTGCTTGCAGCCTTTGCCGAGAGCCGGGGCGCTGCCGCGCTTCTGGACGGAAAACTTATCGAATTGCCGCTGAAGCGGGCTGCCGAGCGCACGCTCGCGGCTGCCGGCCTGAAGGAGTAGGACATGGTGCAGAACTGGAAGGAAGTCGGACCGAACCGGTACCGCGAGACATTTGGCCGGTATTTCGAGGACTTTCATGTCGGCGATATCTATGAGCATCGCCCCGGCAAGACGGTGACCGAGTATGACAACCACCTTTTCACCCTGCTGACCCTCAACACCCATCCGATGCATTTCGATGTCGAGTTCGCGAAGGCGTCGGAGTTCAAGCGGAACCTGGTGGTCAGCCCTTACACGCTGGCCCTGCTGATCGGGATGAGTGTCACCGACGTGTCCCAGAAGGCCATCGCCAATCTGGGCATGGAGGAGGTGAAGTTCACCGCGCCTGTGTTCGCCGGTGACACGATCTATGGCGAGAGCGAGGTTCTGGCCAAGCGCGAGAGCCAGTCGCGCCCCGGCCAGGGCATTGTCACCGTGCTGACGCGCGGCCTCAATCAGGATGGCGTGATGGTGTGCACCTTCAAGCGCAACATGCTGATCCCGGCGCGCGGCAACGCCGTCGAGGACAAGGTCGAGAATTACTGAAGCATTTTCCTCTCAAGTCCGGGGAATGGAGAGACGATCATGGCTGCTGTCGAAAACCAACACATGACCGAGGCTGACGAGCGCCAGATGCTCGATGCCATTGCCAAATGGATCGAGAAGAAGGTGTCGCCCGTCGCGATGCAGCTGGAACACGACGATGTCTGGCCCGCAGAGCTGGTCGAGGACATGAAGGAGCTGGGACTGTTCGGCGCCCTCATCGATCCCGAATATGGCGGGCTGGGCCTCAGCGCAGCGGTCTATTCGCGCATCGTCATGATGATTGCCGAGGAGTGGATGAGCCTGACCGGCATCTTCAACTCCCATTTGATGATGGCCCAGATTGTCCAGCGCTTTGGAACGCAAAAGCAGAAGGAATACTGGCTGCCGCGTTTTGCAACCGGCGAGATCCGGGGCGGGCTTGGCCTGACCGAGCCTGATGCCGGCACCGATTTGCAGGCCATCCGCACGACGGCCCGGCGAGAAGGTCCCAACTATGTCGTCAATGGTGCGAAGACCTGGATTTCCAATGCCATTCAGGGCCATGCCAGCGCGCTTCTGGTGAAGACTGATCCGTCAGCCCAGCCCCGCTACAAGGGGATGAGCATGTTGATCGTGACCAAGATGAACCCGGAAACCGGCGAGGCACTGCCGGGCATCCGCAATGGCAAGAAGCTGGAGAAGCTCGGATACAAGGGTATCGATTCCGGCGAGTTCGTCTTTGAGGACTATGTCTGCGACGCCGAACTGTCACTTGTTGGCGGTGAGGAGGGGCAGGGCTTCTTCATGGCCACCGGCGGGCTGGAGATCGGCCGGATCAACATTGCGGCCCGCTCGGTCGGGATCGCCAAGCGGGCCTTGCGCGAAAGCGTGGCCTACGCGCAGACCCGCAAGACCATGGGCAAGCCGATCTGCGAGCATCAGGCCATCCAGCTGAAGCTCGGCGAGATGGCTGCCAAGACGCGCGCCGCCGAGTTGCTGGTCGAGGATGCCGCCCGCGCTTACGACACTGGCGCACGCATCGACATGGAAGCCGGCATGGCGAAGTATTTCGCCTCCGAGACCGCTGTCGAGGTGGCTACCGAAGCCATGCGTATCCATGGCGGCTATGGCTATTCGAAAGAATACCCGATCGAGCGGCTCTACCGCGATGCCCCGCTGATGTGCATTGGCGAAGGCACCAACGAGATGCAGCGCATCATCATCGCCAAGCAGCTTGTGGCGCGAAACCCGGTCTAGGGGATGGCAAATTCCCGTTCCTCCCCCGTTTGCGGGGGAGGTGTCAGCGAAGCTGACGGAGGGGGCGGCATTTTTTGATGCCCCCTCGGCCTTTCAGGCCACTCCCCCCGCAGGCGGGGGGAGAAACACCGGCACAGGACGCTCAGAGGAAAAACCATGCACCAGCCTCTTGAAGGTCTGCGCATCCTGACGATCGAGCAGTATGGCGCAGCGCCCTATGGCACCCAGCTTCTCGCAGCCCTGGGCGCAGAAGTGATCAAGATCGAGAGCCCGCAAGGCGGGGACACGTCACGCGCGGCCGGTCCCTATTATCTGGGCGCTGATGACAGCCAGTTTTTCCAGACCTTCAACCGGGGCAAGAAATCGGTTGTGCTCGATCTGAAGTCGGATGCCGGGCGTGCTGATTTCGAGGCGCTGGTGAAGACCGCTGATGCCGTCGCCAACAATCTGCGCGGCGATTTGCCGGCAAAGATGAAAGTCGATTACCTGGCACTCAAATCCATCAAGGCGGATATCGTCTGCGCGCACCTGTCTGCCTACGGGCGCGGACATGCGCGCGAAGCCTGGCCGGGCTATGACTATCTCATGCAGGCAGAAGCCGGCTTTCTCTCGCTGACGGGAGAGCCGGATGGCCCGCCGGCGCGCTTCGGCCTGTCCATGGTCGATTTCATGACAGGCACGATGATGGCAGCCACCTTGCTGGCGGCGATCCATGGTGCCCGCATGAAAGGTGCAGGCTGCGACGTGGATGTCAGCCTGCTCGACACCGCGCTTCATCAGCTTTCCTACCCGGCCACCTGGTATCTCAATGAGGGTGCCGAGACGACGCGCCTGTCGCGCTCGTCCCACCCGTCTGTGGTGCCAAGCCAGCTCTTCCGCACGGCTGATGGCTGGATATTCCTGATGTGCCAATTGCCGAAATTCTGGAGCGTGTTCTGCGAGGCAGTGGGGCGCGAGGACCTCGCCGCCCGGGCGGAATACGCCGATGTGGCGTCGCGCCGGAAAAACCGTGACGCGTTGCAGGACGAGCTGGACGCCCTGTTCATGGCCGAGCCGACGGCCCACTGGATAAGCGTTCTGGGCGGCAAGGTCCCTGTTGCGCCGGTGTATGACATCGCCTCTGCGCTGGATGCGCCGACGGCTTCCCATATGGTCGAGACGGTGGATCACCCTGACCGGGAAGGCGGGCTCAAACTCCTGCGCGAGCCGTTCGCCATCAATGGTGAACGTCCTGCCGGCAGACGTGCGCCTAAGCTGGGCGAGCACACCGACGAGGTGCTCGGACAGGTGCGGCAGGAGCGGCCATGAAACTCTCCGGCGTAAAGGTTCTCGATCTGTCGGCCTTCCTGCCTGGGCCGCACATGACGATGATGATGGCCGATCACGGCGCCGATGTGGTGATGATCGAACCGGCCAATGCGACCGGAGAGCCGACGCGCGAGATCGGCTGGAAGACCGCCGATGGCGTGTCGGTCTGGTTCCGCAACATTGCGCGCGGCAAGCGCTCGCTAAAAGTGAATCTGAAAGACCCTGCCGGTCAGGCGCTGGTTCAGGCGCTGGCGCGCGAGGCGGACGTGGTCGTCGAGGCGTTCCGCCCCGGCGTGGTGAAGCGCCTCGGTGTCGATTACGACACGCTCAAGACCCTCAACCCGCGCCTTGTCTATTGCTCGATTTCCGCCTTCGGCCAGTCTGGCGCTTACGCGCTTAAACCAGCCCATGACCTGACCGTTCAGGCCATGGCAGGCCTTGTAGACCTCAATCGTGGCCTCGAAGACGGCAAGCCTGCGAGCCCGAACATGCCGGTTGCGGACATGGCCGCCTCGCTGATGGCTTTGTCCGCGGTATTGATGGCGCTCTACCGGCGCCATGAGACGGGGCGCGGCGATTATATCGACATGGCGATGTATGATGCCGCCCTTGCCTGGACGCCCAATGTCACCGGACCGGTGTTTGCCGAGAATGCCCACCCGCCGGTCAAGGACATGCGCAGCTTTGGCGGCGCGGCCATGTACCATGTCTATGAGACTTCCGACCGGCGCTTTCTGGTGCTCGGCGGATCGGAAGCAAAGTTCACCCAGAACCTGCTGCACGCGCTGGGGCGCCCGGATCTGGTGCCGGTCGCGATGCTGGAGCCGGGCCCGGCGCAAGAGCCGGTGCGAGCCTTCTTCAGGGCCGAGTTTGCAAAGCGCACGCTCCGTGAATGGGAAGACGCCCTTCGCGAGGTGGAATGTTGCTGGGCGCCGGTGCGCACCTTGAAGGATGCGTTTGACGATCCCCATACAGCCGAGCGTGCCCTGGTCTTCACAGACCGGGAGGGAAATCGCCATATCGGCCTGCCGATCCGCTTTCGAGAGGAAGCCGGAAAGGCGCAGCCCGCCATTCCTGCCTTCGGCCAGCACTCTGCCGAGCTGGCGCGCGAAGCAGGCCTCTCGGACGACGAAATCGCCAACCTGCAGGCGCGCGGCGTGATCTGATCACATCGCCCGGCGCATCGCGTCCCATTCGCCCTGAAGCGCGCCTTGATGCTGGGGGGCGGCAATGGAAATGAGCGCTTGTGCGCGCGAATCGATATCCAGCCCGTCCAGATGGGCCACGCCATGTTCGGTCACCACGATGGCTATATCGCTGCGCGTGAGCGTTGCGGCGCCCGTCGCAAGACGCGGTACGATCCGGCTGACCGTGCCTTTGCGGGCCGTTGAGACAAGGGCGAAAACCGCCCGTCCGGCGGGCGCGATCTGGGCGCCGCGTGCAAAATCCAGAAGGCCTCCGCCGCCGGAGACCTGGCGGCCATCGACAAACTCGCCATTGCCTTGCCCGAACAGGTCCACCTCGATGAGGGAGTTGATCGCGCAGAAGCCGTGTAGGTTTTCAAACGCGCCTGGAAAATGCGTTTGCCGGACGGTCTTTATGGTCAGCCGGTTATCGCTGCCGAGGCGCCGGTGCAGGCCATCTGATCCCAGTATCGCGCCGGTTGTCATGGAGGCGATGCCATCGCCGTCGAGAAGGGCGAGCAGGGGATCGGAGACCATGCCGGAATGGATGTTGAGCCTCTTGTGGGCATGCAGGGCGGGCAAAACGGCCAGCTGAACCTTGCCCAACCCGAACTGGACCGCGTCGCTGTCCTGCACGAGGCCGGAAACATGACCGGCAATCGCCTCAAACTCGGGCGCCAGCGCGCCAGCATCATAGCCGGGCAGGGCCGTGTCCGCCTCGATAATGCCGTCGCAATCAGAAAGGGCGATTTCTGGCGCGCCGTTCATTGCAATGAGGTTCGGATTGATTATGGCGTAGCGGCAACGGGCACGAGCCCACAAGGCCGGCGTGAAATCGCTGGCACCACCAAGGCTCGCGCGGCCTTGCGCATCGGGTGGCGACACTGTCACGAACGCGGCATCGACAGGCGATGCCTCCAGCCAGCGCCAGGCCTGGGTGTAGGTCAGGGGCAGAAAGCGCGTGCGGCCTTGTTCGAAGCCTGCGCGCCATTCCGGACCCAGAAATATCTGCTCCGAGCGCGAGTCGGGATGGAAGCCGGACCAGTCGGTGCCATTCACGCCCGGAATCCAGATGCCCGAAAAGACATGGCCAGCCGCCAGTTCCGGTTCTGCCCGCAGAGCGTCGGCGAGCACCAGCGGTTCGGCGGCCACGCCAGGCACATAGATGCGTGCAGTCTCGCCGAATGTCCGGCGGATATCGATCAGGGCGTCGCGGGCGCTGAGGCTTGATGGCATTTTCAAATGATATACCCTTTTGCGGCCATTCGCGCGCATGCTACAAGGCCATGTATGTCCGGACAAATCCTCAATTCGGTGGCCGCTGAACTGGCTGGAATATGCGCCGCGCCAGTCAGCGAGGACGACCGGTCGCGCGCGGCGCTGCACGTGCTCGACTGGGCCGCCTGCGCCATTGCGGGCAGCGTCAGTGAGCAGGCGCAGATCCTCGGCAGCGCCCTGCGTGACGAGGGGGCTGGCCACTGCACCGTCATTGGTGCGAGAAGCGCTCCCGCCCTGTCTGCCATCATGATCAATGGCGCACTCGGTAATGTCCTTGAGATGGATGATGTCGACAAACGCGCCATCCTGCATCCGGGACCCGTCGTCATACCGGCAGCGCTTGCAGCCTGCGAGATGGCGGGGGGTGATGCGACGGCCTTTCTCGATGCCGTCGTTCGCGGATACGAAGCGGTTATTCGAGTCGGCAGGGCAGTGGGGCCCGGTCATTACGCCTACTGGCACAATACCGGCACGTGCGGGCCGTTCGGCGCTGCGATGGCCGCAGCCAGCGCCTTCGGTCTGAAACAAGGCCAGGCGGCCCACGCGCTCGCGCTTGCCGGAACCCAATCTAGCGGGCTGTGGCAGACCCGCCATGACCCGGCTTCCATGGCCAAACAGCTCCACACCGCCCGCGCAGCCCATGCGGGGCTGCTCGGCGCGCGCCTCGCTGCCGGCGGCTTTACCGGTCCGCTGGAGATTTTCGAAGGCGTTCAGGGTTTCTTCGCTGCAACCTGCCCCGGCGCTGACCCGTCTGCCATTCTGGCGCACTATGACGGCGACTGGCGCATTCACGAGGTCAGCTTCAAGCCCTGGCCGGCCTGCCGCCACGCTCATGCCGCCATCGATGCAGCACTGAGCATTCGTGACGCTGTTTCTGCCAGCGAAATAGCTGGCGTGACCGTGGAGACCTATTCTGACGCTCTGGCCTTCTGTGACCGGCCGCGCCCCCAGACCGTGCTCGAAGCGAAGTTCTCGCTACAGCATTCCGTTGCGGTGAGCCTCTTGCGCGGCAAACCGCAAATCTTTGATTTCGAACCCGACGTCTTTGGCGATCCGCACATCCGCCTCCTGGCGGGAAAGACGGCGGTCGAGACTTCGTCCGACTTCAACAATGCCTACCCTGCGCGTTATGGCGCGCGTGTGACGATTACTGATCGCGCAGGCAAGGCGCACACCGCCAACGTGCCCGACGCCCTCGGCGACCCGGAAAACCCGCTTTCCGTGGGCGAGCTGGAACACAAGGCGATGGCGCTGTGTGCGCAGGGCCGTATCAGCCCCGCCATGGCTGCGCGCGTGTGCGAGACCGCCCTTGCTCTGGCGTCAGGCGGCGATCTGGAAGACTTTGTCGCCAGCCTTCCCGCCGCAGGCATCAGGGGGGTGGTATGAACCCGCAAACCCGCCTGACCCGCCATGTTCTCGAAACACGCTTTGAAGACATTCCCGAAGCGGCCTGGCAGGCAGCGCGGACCTTCTATCTCGATACGCTGTGCGTCGGCGCGGCCGGTTCGGCAAGCCCGCTCGCCGAACCTGTACGCTCGGTTGCCCGGCGCTGGGGCGAGGGGCAGGGCGGGACGGTCTGGGGTACGGGCGAACGCCTGCCTGCCGCCAGCGCCGCCTACGTGAACGCCTTCCAGATACATTGTCAGGAATATGACTGCGTGCACGAGCGCGCGGTGGTCCACCCGATGGCAACCATTGGCGCTGCCCTGACGGCGGAGGCCGAGGACCGCGGGCACTCTGGCCGCGATTTGCTCGCCGCCATTATCCTGTCGGTAGATGTTGCAGCCGGACTGGGCGTGGCGGTTTCCAGTCCGATCCGCTTTTTCCGGCCCGCAACGGCTGGCCTGTTCGGCGCAACGCTGGGCATTGCCCGCTTGCGTGGCTTCGATGAAGCTCTGGCGCGCAACGCTATTGGCTACGCGCTGGCGCAGGCCGCCGGCACCATGCAGGCGCATGTGGAGGGAAAACCGGCCCTGCCGGTCCAGATCGCGCATGCGGCGCGGGCGGCGCTGGTCGCCTGTGATCTCGCCGAGGCGGGCCTTGAAGGACCGTCCGATGCGCTGGAAGGGCCGTACGGCTACCTGCCGCTCTTTGAGGAGAGCTGGGATCTCGGCCCGGTCATCGCCGCATTGGGAACGATCTGGCGGATCACCGAAGTCTCGCACAAGCCCTGGCCCACGGGCCGCGCCGCGCAAGGCGGCATCGCTCTGATGCTGAAAGCCCGGGGCGAAGGCGTTTCTGCTGACGAGGTGGAAAGCATCACGCTGATTGCCCCGCCCCTGATCCGGCGCCTTGTGGGGCGCAGCGTCCAGCCCGGCATGGGCATCAACCATGCCCGCCTGTGTTTTGGCTATGTGGGTGCGCGTGCCCTGCTGGGCGGCGAGGTGAGTTTGCAGGACTTCCAGCCTGACAGGCTGACCGATCCGGAGACGCTTGCACTCGCGGCGCGAATTTCGGTGGTGGAGGACGGATCGGACGACCCGGCGCAATTTGTGCCGCAGCGGGCGGATATCCGATTGCGCGACGGCCGGTTGGTAACGGTCAGCACTGACCGCCTTTACGGATCACCCGCCCTGCCGATGACTCTTGAAGACCAGCAGCGCAAATATGCCGCCTGCCTCGCCTTTGCCGGCCTGCCAGTACCACGGCTCCTCGCACTGCATGAACACATGGGCGGCATCACGCACCACGAGCAGGGCGCAGCGCTGCTCGCGTTTCTGACGCCGTAGAACGAAGACAGATGGGGACCAGAATGTCAGACGGGCACAATACCTATTTCAACGCCGTGGACTGGAACGCCGTTCGGGCTGACTTTCCCATTGGTGCCGACTTTGTCGACTTCGCCACCCGCACCAGCCGGGATGAGTTGCGCGCCCGGCAGGAGCGCCTGTTTGCGGCCTGCGTCGCGCGGGCCTGGCAGACACCCTTCTACCAGCGCCTCTGGGGGGCGGCAGGCATCGAGCCCGGCGACATCAAGGGGCTGGAGACGCTTCCTTCGCTGCCGAGCTTCGACAAGCAGGACATCATGGACTCCATCGCCCGCAAGCCGCCGTTTGGCGATTTTGCGGGCTTTGAAAGCTATGGCGAGGGCGCGCGTCCGCCCGTTGTCATGCACACCACGTCAGGTACCACGGGCACCCCGCAGGTTCTGCTGTTTGGCGCAAAATCCCGCGAGATTCAGAATCTCATGCTTGGACGCCTCTACCGCTTTCAGGGTCTGAGGCCTGATGACATCGTTCACTCGGTCTATGGTCACGGCATGATCAATGGCGGGCACTATGTCCGCGAAGCCGTCATCCACTGGACGAGCGCCGTGTTCATGAGCGCAGGCACGGGCGTGGAAACCCGCTCGGCCAGGCAGGTGGAACTGATGCGCGATTTTGGCGCCACGGTGATTGTCGGCTTTGCTGATTACATCAAGAAGCTCGCTCAAGTAGCTGTTGAACAAGGCATTGATCCGGTTCGTGATCTGAATATCCGGATGATTTCCGGTCATCTGGGGCGCGAGGACAAGGAGTCCCTGTCGCGGGCATGGGGCGGGGCCGAATGCTTTGACTGGTATGGCGTAGGCGATACAGGCATCATTGCCGGCGAGGGACCGGACCGCGACGGTCTCTACGTGATGGAGGACGCGCAATTCCTCGAAATCGCCGACATCGAGACCGGCAAGCCGGTCGCAGACGGCCAGTCCGGCGACATGATCTGTACCTGCCTTTACAAGGACGACATCTATCCGATCATCCGCTTCAACACGCATGACGTCACCCGGCTGATGCCCGGCAAATCCTCCATCGGCATTAATTTCAATCGGATAGAAGGATTTCTTGGGCGTTCGGATAACATGGTGAAAATCCGGGGCATCAACATCTTCCCGCAAGCGGTCGGTCCCCTGATCGAGGAGATCAGCGCGTTCAATGGCGAGTTCATCTGCAAGGCACGCCGCGAGGCTGATGGCCGCGAGATATTCACCGTCGCCGTGGAAATGCGCGAGCAGCTAGCGGGCCTGAAGGAGGCGGTTGGTGACATTCTGAAGCGCAAGATCGGGATCGAGGTCGAGGTGGAAATCCATACGCCCGGCGCACTGGCAAGCCTTACCCAGACCGAGATCCGTCAGAAGCCCGTTCGCCTGATCGACACGCGGTTCGGATGATGCCCGCTTTCACCCTCCCGGGCGCACATGCCCGTCCGCTTGAGACCTTCGAGACCTGCCTTGCGCGCATCCGGGCCGATAATGATCGGCTGAATGCGGTGCTGGACCTTACGCCCGATGCCCGCCAGTCCGCCGAAGCGGCGCAGGCGCGCCGTGACCGGCGCGCGAGCCTGTCGCCGATGGACGGGGTGCCGGTTCTGGTGAAGGCCAATATCGCGGTTGCCGGCCTGCCCTGGCATGCCGGTATCGGTGCCTATCGTGACCGTCTGGCGGCAGCTGATGCACCGGTGGTGAAGGCACTGCGCGATGACGGCGCTGTCATTCTGGGCACGCTGAACATGGAGGAGGGCGCGCTCGGCGCCATAACCGACAATCCCCATTTCGGGCGTTGCCTGAACCCGCTGGGCGAGGGACTGACGCCGGGCGGTTCATCGGGCGGTTCAGGCGCAGCCGCCGCTGCAGGTTTTGCGCCCGTAACGCTGGGCACCGACACGATGGGTTCGGTGCGCATCCCTGCCAGCTATTGCGGCGTTAGCGGCCATAAGCCCTCGCGCGGAGCGATAGCTACACACGGCGTTACGGCGCTATCCCATTCACTCGACCATGTCGGGCCGATGGCAAGCAGGGCGAGTGATCTGGCGGCGGCCTTTTCGGTCATGTCGGGCATTGCCCTGCCGCGCCGGACAAAAGCGCTGGACGGCGCCGTCATTGGCCGCTGGCGTATTGAACTGGACGTTGATGTGCCGGTCGCCGTGATGCAGGCGTTCGAGGCAGCGCTGGACCATTTGCGGGGCC